>PIVS01000879.1 GCA_003353855.1 Desulfobacteraceae bacterium | reverse complement strand
GATGAATAGTTGATTGCGTGGATATTTTAACATTGGGTAATAGCAAGGCTAATCGATAATTGAATTTATGATCTTCTGCAAGCTTGCCAAAAAAATAGAACTTGGTCCAAGGCAGATGGTATTCGGGTTTGAAGGGCGGAACACAAACAACCAGGATTCGGTTCTTTTGTTCATTGAAAAAGAATATCAAGCAGGCGGTCCGGCCGCACTGGATGGATTGATATCGTCTAAATCGCAGTCGGAGGAGCTTTCAGAGTTGGAAATCCTCCAGATCATTTTCTGGCTAGCCGAAGAATTGAAAATCCATTTCTTTACCAAAGACCATATTATTTCCCCGCTGCAAACAAAGCGGATGCTAATTGAGAACTCGAACAACCGTGTTTTTGTTGTAACAAACAAGCAAGTTGACAGGCTGAAATTTGAACAGGCCCTGAATATGGGCAGATCTATTTTGCCGGCGTTGCCGGAACAGGTTGATCAATATACATTTTCACGTCACCTTGTCACCGAGTTTAAGACTTGGCAGACCACGCTGAAATCCTATGCATCCCAGGCCGAACAGCCGCTTTTTCCCGGGAGAAAGGAAATTAAAAACAGTACAATCCTGCTTGCTAAATTTCTTGAAAAGCAGGATTCTTATTCGATGATTATCTCCTTCTTGAAATATCAATCCAGAATAGTTCAACTGGCAGAGACCGCCATGGTACTTATACGGTTTTACACGCAAAAGCTGTCATTCTGGCAGATATTTGTCGACCGAATGCAGGCCTTTGAAACAAACCTGACGGAAATCAGGAAAGATAATAATATTTTAACAAAATACTGTAGGCTTTCCGAGATTTTTAAATCACCATATCCCTATCCACTGATAAACGAAGCGGAATGTTTATTGACCGATGTCCAAGATTTTCATCAGCGGGTTGAACAAAAGAAAATGGAAACGCTGCGTTCTAAGGCCTTTGCAGAGACAGATAAAATGGTCAGAAAACTGATCAGCCTATTTGATACATTTGAAAGCGATCAGAAATACCGGAATCACTGCCTGAGTGAATTAAGAGCATTGAGTAAAAGGATTGAAAAAGGCAATGGTATTGAAGAAATCAACACCCTGTATAATGATGCCAAAGATCTATTTGTTGATGTGATAGAAGAAATGTAGAACTTATGGAAACATTCGCTCACCATTTTATACAAGACAATGAAAAATTAGGAAAACGCTTTTTGTTAATAGAAGTATGAAATAGATTCCAAAAGCTGAAATATGTACCCGATCTGGATCAGGTCAGAATATTCTTGAAGTAAAATATGGCATTAAAATGAGGTGATGGAAATGATCTTAATTTTGTTTAAAAAGATCGAAAATTATCAAATAATTGCTGATTTTGAGCATAGTTCAACGGTAATTCCACAAATCAATTTTTAAAATATA
>PIVS01000319.1 GCA_003353855.1 Desulfobacteraceae bacterium | reverse complement strand
GTGCAGGCGTTTAAAAGAATTGGATGGCTTAAAAGCTGATTTTGTAAGCCATGTGTCCCATGAACTGAGGACACCGATCACTTCCATAAAAGAAGCATCCACTATGCTGTCCAAGGGCTTTTATTCCAGGGAGCCCCAAAAGCAAAAGGAATTATTTTTTCTTATTCATGAAGAATGCAACCGGCTTTTAAATTCAGCCATGAGGATTCTTGACTATTCCAAAATGGAGGCCAAGCAGATGGAGTATAATCGCATAATGGTATGCCTGCCCGATGTTATTCGCAGGTCAATCCTGAAGCTGGTCCCATTGTCACAGAAAAAACAGATCGCCCTTGAATTTTCTCCGCCGCCGCCGGATCTTCCACAGGTCAGCATTGATGAAGACAGGATCATAGAAGTTCTGGGCAATCTCATAGGCAATGCCCTTAAATTCACTCCATCAAAGGGGCAGGTGGTTATCAATTGCCTGACATCAGATTCCGGTGTGAATCTGATGGTGACAGTTGAAGATAACGGTCCTGGAATAAAACTTGAATATCTTGAAAAGATTTTCTATAAATTTAAACAAATAGACAATGGGCTTGGCACACGAATGGGGACCGGACTGGGGCTCTCGATTTCAAAATATATCATCAAGGCACATGGGGGAGACATATGGGCGGAAAGTCAATATTCAAAAGGTACAAAAATCCTTTTTACTTTACCTGTTGCATTATAATAACCCTGTTTACAGCCGGCTGCCAGACCACTGCCCTGTCTCGGCCCGGATCTGTTTCCATTGATATTAACCAAAAAAAATTTCTGGAAGCCATTCGGGAGTTGGTCTTGAACAGGGATTTCAAATCAGCCGCCAGTGAAAATCAGCGGGTTCTGGAATATTACAAAACCCCTGGTATAAATGATATAATTTCATCTAATTATTTTCAAAATGCAGAGATCATTTCCAACCTGCTGACCCGGATCATGGATGATGAAAACGGAAAATATGCTCTGTTCATGAAGCTTGCGTCCAATGAAAAGCAGATAAAGTTACTGATCTTATCAGGCGAGTCCTTTAAAAAGCAAGTAGGTGATTTGGAAGAAAAACTGGTGGCCATGGACGGGCTGTCCGGAAAAGTAAAAAAACTTGAAAAAGAAAAAACAATGCTTCAGCAACAGATCAACCGGTTAAAGGAAATAGACCTGAACACGGATCCTGTCGGATCCAAACACCCGGCCGAGGAAATTATGCCTTTAAATAACAACATTTAATAGTCCAGGGATATTCAAATTGGAAAAAATATTGATCGTAGATGATGATCTTTCATTGCTTAAAATTCTTAAAATGAGGCTTGAGGTAGAAAAATACAGGGTCATAGGTGTGTCAAACGGGGCGGATGCCCTGACAGCGGTCAATGATGATTCTTTTGATCTGGCCATCATTGATTATCAATTAAAAGATGAAAACGGGGTTGAACTGATGGAGTCGCTTAAAAAAATCAGCCCGGAACTACAGGTGATCATATTAACGGCCTACGGCACCATTAAAAAGGCTGTGTCTGCAATGAAAAAAGGAGCTCACAGCTATCTCACAAAGCCCTTTGAAGATTCCGAATTGATTCACCATGTCAAGGGGTGTCTTGAAAAGACGCAATTAAAAAGGGAAGTGGGAGAGCTGCGCACCATGGTGTCTAAAAAATATGGGTTTGAAAACATCATTGCCAAAGATGAAAAGATGAAAGCTGTCCTTAAAGAAATTGTCCAGGCAGGGGATACCGATTCAAATATATTAATTGAAGGAGAGAGCGGTACCGGCAAAGAGCTGGTTGCAAAATCCATCCATGTGACCAGCAATAGGAAACACGGTCCTTTTTTAGCTATCAATTGTGCAGCAATTCCTGAATCATTATTTGAAAGTGAACTTTTCGGCTTTAAAAAAGGGGCATTCACAGGTGCTGTAAAAAATAAAAAAGGTCTTTTGGAGCAGGCTGGAAAGGGGACTTTTTTCTTTGACGAAATATCAGAAATATCAATTTCCATCCAGGCCAAACTTCTGAGAGTGTTGCAGGAAAATGAGTTTTATCCCCTTGGCGGGGATGAAAAAATCAAATTTGAGGCCCGGATCATTGCCGCCACGAATCGCAATCTGCTGGGGGAAGTTTCCAAAGGAAATTTCAGAGAGGATCTTTATTACAGGATTCATGTCATACCAATACTGCTGCCTCCCCTGAGGGAACGCAGGGACAGTATTCCCCTTCTTGCCCAAAGTTTTTTAAATGAATTCAGGCAGCAGATGAAAAAAGATGTGGATAAGTTTTCTTCTGCTGCCATGGAAAAATTGATTAGTGCCCCCTGGCCGGGGAATGTCAGGGAATTAAAAAATGTTGTCGAATACTGTGTTGCCATGTCCTCAAATCCTGTTATTTCAAAGGATTTGATCATGATGGACCTGCCGGAATATGTCCGAGATGAATTAAAACCGTTTAAGGAAGCAAAGCTTGCCTTTGAAAAAAAATATATCATCCAGTTGCTTGAACTGACCAATGGGAACGTGAGCCGGGCAGCAAAGCTTGCGGGTAAATACAGGGCTGATTTTTATGATCTGATGAAAAAATGCGGGCTCAAGGCCGAAGACTTCCGGGATGCTGTCTAGAAATTTCCTTACATCCTCTAAAACCCAATGTATTTCTCCTGTTAAAATCGATCCGTGTTCAGCTCTATTTCCTTTAACCGGTCGAAAGGCTGGTCCGGGCAAAATGAAGTGAGACTGAAAGATACCTGAACAATTCAATTCAAATCCACCGCTAACACCATTTATGTGTCGGTCCAACCCCGGAATAAATATCGATTGGTGTATTTAACTGCCATGGGTGTAATACAGAATACCAAAAGAAGAATCAGTCCTTGCTGAATAGGTGTCGCATGGACGACAACATACCCATACACAATAAGGGGCATCAATCCTAACCGGACAACAGCTCTTAATGTACCATGCCTGGCAATTACATCTGCCACCGGCGGTGAATACCGATAATAGGCTTTTACAAATGCGCGTCCAATGGGGAATTTTAAAAGATAGATATCCCTAAAATCTTTTAAAACCTGAACATGTTTTTCCATTGGAGACCCGAATGCCGCAGTCGCAATGAAACAACCGCCGCCACCACCACCACCACCACCGCTTTCGTTGCCCACGCTTTCGCCCACGCTTTCGTTGTCCACGCTTTCGTTGTCCACGCTTTCGTTGCCCACGCTTTCGTTGTCCACGCTTTCGTTGCCCATACTGCCGCTGTCGCCGGAGAAATCGATCACTGCGCCGCCCGGGCCTGAGGGATCCAGGATGAACCCATTGGCAACGCCATCACCATCTCCGGGACCACCGTCAACAAGAGAGAGGATGACAGACTTCCCATCCCCAGAGAACAGGACATTGCCCGGATAATCCTTTGAATACTCTGTCCAGCCATTGATCTGGTCATATTTATACCAATGACCACCAGCGGGTTCTGAAAAATAGAGTTTGACCCAGGCGGTATCTCCAATATTCTTAACTTTTATCCTGAATTGAAGTAACCCGAAGTTCAGGTCAGCAGGCTTCCCAACTGCATCGGGAATATCATCGAAATCAATGGTTTTCAGACACTCAACAGCTGTAACCTCATTTAATGCCTCAAGACCAAAAAAGACGTTTCCATTGGTGATGATTTTATAGGTAATTGATGAAATATCAAGGTGACCGTCATCATTGAGATCAATGGTTCCGTCCATAACCTGCTGAATATCCGGTATGCCATCTCCATCCGGATCTTCAGGATTAATGGTTATGGTTGAAAAAGAAAACGGATCAGACCAGAAGGAGCTGCCGTTAAGCTCATCAAAAAACCTGACCCGCCAGAAATAGGTGTTGCCTGCATCCAGTATAAATTCCGGAACAATCAAACGGGTAAGTGCCTCATATGTTTCCAGCTCATACAAAATATTTGCATCACTGGTAAATGTCTGTTCCCTACTGATCTGCCATTGGGTTCTGGTATGGGAATCATTTTCATTGTCAACATAGGGGGCTGTCCTGAATTCAGGTGTCAGCTGAATGTCAGCAGAAAAATTGTCCGGCGCACTGAGTACAGGTTTTTCAGGCCCCTTGTTTGAACTCTCAGTCCCCTCATTATACTCAACCCAATTGCTGATACCATCCCCATCTAAATCTCCGTCGGCATCATCCAAAAGAGGATTCAGACCAGACTGAACTTCCCAGCCGTCATCCATGCCGTCACCATCACTGTCACTATCAATGGGACTTGTGCCTGAGGTATACTCTAATCTGTTATACAGACCGTCTGAATCAGGATCTAAAAAAGCTGAACCAATCCCGTATTTGGCTTCCCAGTCATCAGCCATGCCGTCTTTGTCATCGTCATTTAGTACAATTGAACCAGCGACCAGCTCAAGCCCTTTATTGTCTGTGATATTGCTGACTGTCATTGTGATGAAAATATGCTCAGGGATATAATTTAAAAAAAGTCGATATGTCTTGTCTGTACGGATAATCTCATTTACTTCATTAAAAAAGATTGTGGGGCTGAACTCATAATTTTCTTTAATATCCGCCCCCTGCATATTACTTTCATCAAAGGTAACATCAATCGTGCTATTGGCATGGTTAATGAGAGGATATTCAACAATATTAGGCGGCCTGTCGGCATAAGAAATCGGGACAGATAAAGTTCCTTCCAGATTCTCTGTTGAATAGGCATTGACTGCAAAAAAGTAGGTTAACATTGGATTAAGACCTAAAAGTTCAAGATCACAAAAGGTATCCTCAACATCAACCACATGCGTATACTGCCCGGATATAGTACCATAATGTACTTTATAACCCGCAATTACACAACTTGGAGTTGATTCGACAGGACTCCACCGGAGGACAGCAGCCAGGGAAGAAGGAACAAACAAGAGGAAGTGTATTAAAACTATGCTGATGAAAACAATTAATCTGAAACTATTCTTTTCCATTATTTTTCCTGAAACTTCGATTTTAATTTTAATGAGGTATTGTAGCCCTTTTTGTTAATTGTTCCTTTTTCAAATTCAGTCATAAATTCAAATCCCCCTTGATTTGCAAAACAGGTTTCCACTCAACCAATTTGTCTATCAACCTGTCTTATCTCTTAATAGCAATAATAATACCAAAGAAGTTGTTTCGCCCGGACGGGCAGGGGGAATGCTATTTTTATACATAAAAAACAAAAAGTTATAAATAATAATATTCATTCGAGAGGCTCAGGGAACTGGGGTACTGGCGGGATGAGGACTCACTGTTTTTCTCAGATGTGTCTGGAAAACAATACAAACCAAGTCACTCATTCTATAACCGCGTGAAAATAAACCAAAATTAGTTTATTTGGTAGGCGAATGGAAAACAATACACAAAAATTTGCAATGGGATGGAATGGTTTAAAAAACCATTGCCTGAACCGGGACACCCTAAATATGTATGGAAAGCCCTACACAGTATTTCGGAAGTCTTCGGCCTTGAGCCCTCGTTTTTTCATCAGATCATATAAATCAGCCCTGTATTTACCTGCAAGCTTTGTTTCCTTAACATATTCCGGCAGGTCCATCATGATCTACGATCAATATTTTTTCCAATTTGAATATCTCAGGGCTATTAAATGTTTTTATTTAACAGTTGATAAGATGCGAATAGTGTAACGGTTTTCAGACCTTAATATTTTTCTAAAACAAACGGTTTACTCTATAAATTTAATCAGTTACGAATAAATCACAGAAAATGTGCATTTGCAAAAT
>PIVS01000878.1 GCA_003353855.1 Desulfobacteraceae bacterium | reverse complement strand
CCAAGGCAACGCTTGCCGTATAATTTTCACATTACTGCTTATACCCTATCATCCTGAGAAAGCCTTTTCTCTTTTCAATATCTGCATCGGTTTCAATACCCTTTGATGAGAACCCGTCAATTACCCCCAGGATTCCCCTGCCCAGATCGGTCTGGGCCAGGATGACTTCCACGGGATTGGCAGTTGCGCAATGGACCCTGGCAACTTCGGGCACATTTTTTATGGTGTTGAGAATATTAATAGGGAACATGTCTTTCATGAAAACAATAAAGGAATGACCGGCCGAAAGTGCATAGGCATTTTTTTTTGCAAGTTCAATCATTTCTTCATCGGTTCCGCTGTAGCGAACCAGGCATTCCATGGATGCTTCACAGAATGCCACCCCGAATTTTGCATTGGGCACGGTGCATACAATGGCTTCATGAATATCTTCCACGGTTTTAATAAAATGGGAATGACCAAGAATAAAATTCAGTTCATCCGGGTTTTCAATCGTTATTATTTTCAGTTCCATTTTATCCTCCACATATTTAGTTGATTAAAGTGACGAGACAAGTTTCAATATAATGATATTTCTCCGGAAAAACAATCAGGACTTTATTTGTCTTTGCTTCCTGCGCGATGCGGCGCCTTCGATTTCGTCATACTCTTCGAAAAGCAAAGGCGCTTGCGAATCTCCGCTACCATTAGGGACTCCAGGTTTAAGCAATTTGATGTTGTATTTCGGGCAGGAGCTATTTTTCCTCTTTCAGGACCTTTAGGTACATAAATAAAACCTTTCAACAAAATTTAATATTCCTGTTGAGAGTATGCTGTGCCGAGGCTGCAGGGACCAGAACGGGCGGATTTCCATGCAAAAACACATTTTCGGTTCAGCGCATCGCTGTGCCGCCTATGAATGTACAAAAGAAAAAGGACTGGCGTTTTGCGGGGAGTGTGAAGATTTGATCAGCCTGGATAATAAAATACAAAGATTGAAATTCCAGTCCGATCCTATTATGATACACCTTATTTTAAAAATTTGTTTTTAAAATTGATAAATCATTATTAAAGGTGGAATTTTGGATCAATTTGATATTGCCCTGATCGGCGGTGGTATTGTCGGCGTATCCACGGCCCTTGCCGTAAAAACCCGGTATCCCAATGCCAGGGTGGTTTTAATCGAAAAAGAAAATCGGTTTGCCGCCCACCAGACCGGCCATAACTCCGGGGTAATCCATGCAGGGGTTTACTATGAGCCCGGCAGTCTCAAGGCGGATTTTTGCAAAAGAGGGGCAAAGGCCACCATGGATTTTTGTAAAACCCATAATCTCCCCTTCAGGCAATGCGGCAAGCTGCTGGTGGCAACCACCCCCCTGGAAATGGAACGAATGAAAGCCCTTGAAAATAGGTGTTCCCTGAATAAGATCCATACCCAACGCATTGACCAACAC
>PIVS01000877.1 GCA_003353855.1 Desulfobacteraceae bacterium | reverse complement strand
AAAAGAACAGCTGGCAGGCACCCTTAACTATTTTGAAAGACTGGGTCCCGATGCTGTCCATGCCTGCCACTGCACCGATCTTGAATCAAAGATTGCCCTGTCCCGGGTGGCCAACCTCATGGAAGTGGGGGTGGGGCTTTCCATTCAATATGATGAAAATAATTAGAAATGGCTCAATCAAAAGGAGACTCTCCCATGGAAGATAATTTTAAATTTTCAATTTTGGGAAAAACCGATCTGAAGGTGGGCCGTTTGGGGCTTGCCGGCAGTTATGGCGCCCCTGCCCAAGCCTATGAAAACGCCTTTGAAAACGGGTGCAATTATTTTTATTCCGGGTCGGGCAGAAAACGTTCCCAGATGAAACAGGCCGTCAAAAACCTGGCAGGACAGGGAAAACGGGATAAGATGGTCGTCAGCATCCAGACCTATGCCAGATTTGGGGTCATGACAGAAATTTGGTTTAAACAAAGCCTTGGGAGCATGGGAATTGACCATGCCGATATTCTCATGCTGGGGTGGCACAACAATACTCCATCCAACAGACTCATGGACTTTGCCCTGAAGATGAAAGAAAAGGGTCTGTGCCGGTTCATCGGACTCTCCGGCCACAACCGGACACTTTTTCCGAAACTTGCCCGAGAAAAGAATTTTGACCTCTTCCATATCCGGTATAACCCGGCCCACAGAGGGGCAAAAAAAGAATGTTTCCCCCTCTTTGAAAATGATACCCCGCCCGGTCTTGTCACCTATACCGCCACCCGCTGGGGTCACCTGCTCCAGCCAAAACACATGCCCCAAGGGGAAAGTCCCTTGGTTGCCAGCGACTGCTATAGGTTTTCCCTGTCCGATCCCCGGGTCAACCTCTGTCTTTGCGGCCCCAGGAATATGGACCAGATGAAGACCGCATTGACGGCCCTGGACAAAGGGGTGCTCACACCGGAAGAAACAGAAAGAATCACCCGCATCGGAGATCATGTTCACCAGTCTGCAAAAGGATTTTTCGGGTAAAAAGCCCTTGGCTGAAACCCGGAATAAAATGACCCATAAAATAAAATTTTAAAAGAACAAAGGAAATAAAAATGGATCTTTCCACATTAAATGTCGAAAAAATCATTGATACCGTTACTCTCGGGATGACCACCTATTCCGTGAAAATCCTTGCTGCCGTCCTGATCTTTATCATTGGAAAATGGATGGCAAAAAAAATTACCACCCTGTTTATCAAACTGCTGGAAAAAAACAATGTGGATGTCACCCTGACCCGTTTTCTGGAAAGCATTGTTTACTACACCCTGCTGGTGCTGGTCTTAATTTCAGCCGCCGGGCAGCTTGGAATCAATACAACTTCCTTTATCGCCATTGTGGGTGCGGCCGGCCTTGCCATTGGCCTTGCCCTGAAGGACTCTTTGTCCAATTTTTCCTCCGGGGTTATG
>PIVS01000318.1 GCA_003353855.1 Desulfobacteraceae bacterium | reverse complement strand
GATGTAGGCCACGCTCTGCTGGGTCCCCTGGATCGGTGCCACGGTAAGAATACACTCTTTAATATCGCCGTTGACCATCTTGACCCGGCAGGGATAATTGCGGGGGGCAAGACTCGGGTTCTGCCTTCTCAGGCGATGGTTGGCCATGACCTTTTCCCTGTCGGCTTCCACAAGAAGTTCAGGAAATTTCATTTTCTTTTCCATCCGGGATTTGTCAATGCCGGAAACCCGTTCCAGCTCTGAATTGACCATGGAAATGGTCATATCCTCTTCAATGAGAATGGTGGCGGTACCGGTATTTTCAAAAACAGTCTTATACCGGATATAGGTATCATCAATAATTTTTTCTGCCTGTTTCACAGGGTTCATATCCTACCTGTTTTGTTTATTGTATCTTAATGGTACCTGACAATTCCTTGACAGATATTACTCATACGGATAAGATTTTACCAGCAATGGGCCCTCATTTCCACCCCTATTTTCAGCATTTATGATCTGAATATCACACCTTCTGCCCTTCTTAACCCACGCCTTGAGGCTTTATCCACCAGAGTAAAGAGTTGGTCGATCTCATCTTTTTGGGTGGATACCTTGTGCCCCCGCACTTTAACAAATTCACAGTCCAATAGATCCATCATCCGATAAAATTCCCGGTACAGCTCATAATTGTGAATCAGTTTATTCTTTTTAGATCGATACGCTTTTTTTTCAAGGCGGTCCCTTCTATCCGGCAGTCCGATTATATTTTGAGAATCCGTATACACGATTACCCTGTACCCTTTTTTCCCGATATCGCCCAGGGCCCACAACAAAGTCTGCAATTCCAGTTTTGTTGAAGAGGTTTGCTCAAAGCGCCTCAGTTTCACCCTCGCACCCAGGGAATCCGGGGCAAGCCCCTCTTCAGACACAGCCAGGTAAGCCCCATATCCAATTTTGGATTGGGGGTCCACGCTTCCGTCGGTAAATAATTTCAGCTCATCCATGGAAAATAAGTTTATCCCAAAAACTGACAAATTGGAACCCCAGGGGTGGTTCCATCATCCCAGAAAAGTCCGGAGAGCTGCATTACCCTGGCAAACATGGTCTTCCCCCACAAGATCAACGGCATGGCGGATGACCTGACAATATTGTTAGGACTGATATCTCCCACAGACCCGTCCCAGTAGCCATGGCAATCAGGCAGCCCCAGGTGGCAGAGGGCCATAATTGGGTCAATGCCAGCAGGGTAATATTATCAAAGTCCCCGGTATTTTCTTCATGTTTTTGCCCCGGTAAAATTCATTACAAACAAAAGATAATCATTGACACTGGGGACAGGATAACCCTATTTTTAAAAATATTAATCATCATACAAGCAGATCTTAAAAAGGACTTAAAAATGAATTTCAAAAACTGGAAGGCTTCCCTCTTTTGTTTAACCCTGGCAGGACTATTGGTTTCCCCGGCATTAATTTTTGCAGACCAGCCCCAGGGCAGAAAGGAGATATCCCTGTACGGAGGCAAATCCGGACCTGTTCTTTTTCCTCACCACACACATCAAAAAGTTGTTAAAGACTGCCAGGTCTGCCATGTTAATTTTGCCCAGAAAGAAGGTGCCCTGGATTCAGCTAAAAAGTCTGGGGATCTCAAGAAAAAACAGATGATGAACAAAACCTGTCTCAAATGCCATAGGGCTCTAAAAAAAGCAGGAGAAAAATCCGGCCCGACCAGTTGCAAAAAATGTCATATCAAATAATATAATTGCCATGAAAATACTGGTATCACCAACCAAAACCATGGATCCCCAAGGATTCGATCCGGGTCAGTTAGCCTTTACAAATAAAAACCTTAAAATACTTTCCGGATTGTACGGGGTGCTGCGCCCCATGGACGGCATCAAGCCCCACCACCTGGATTTCAATACGCCCCTTAGGATAAATTCCAAAGGGCTGAACAAATTCTGGCAGGAAAAAATCATCACCTATTTTGAAGAACAGACCCGGAAAGATAATTCAAAAAAAACTAACCCAGACAAAGGCCATAAAAAAAATCACCCTGGCCGGGTATGACTATACAAAAGACCTTTCCACCGGAAATCAATGGTTTTTTATCCGTTAAAATGGAGAAAATTGCTAAACCAAACAGACAATAAACAAGGAAAGCATAAGCAGATTTACTTAGTTTCAAAAACATGATAGAAACTCCTGAACCCGAGTGAACAGGAGTTTAAATGGAAACACTGCATAAACCCATAATTGCTGACTCAAGATCCATGGAAGAGCTGTCAGACAATAGCATTGACCTGGTGGTCACTTCTCCGCCCTATCCCATGATTGAAATGTGGGACCCGATATTTTCATCATTCCAACCCAAGATAGGGAAGCTGCTTAAAAAAGGTGACGGACCCGAAGCCTTTGAAGCCATGCATAAAATTCTGGATATAGTCTGGAAAGAATGTTACCGGGTTCTGAAACCGGGGAGATTTGCCTGCATAAATATCGGGGATGCCACACGGACCATACAGGGTCAATTTTCCCTTTACACCAACCATGCCAGGATTCTTACTACAGCCCAAAAAATGGGGTTTTCATCTCTTCCCTGTATCCTGTGGCGGAAACAGACCAATGCCCCTAATAAATTCATGGGTTCGGGTATGCTGCCGGCCGGGGCCTATGTCACCCTGGAGCATGAATATATCCTGATCCTGAGAAAAGGGTCCAAAAGAGAATTTCTAAAAGAATCTGACAAACAAAACCGCAGGGAAAGCGCATTGTTCTGGGAAGAACGCAACGCCTGGTTTTCAGACATCTGGTTTGATATCAAGGGGGTTGTCCAATCCCTTGGGGATAAAACCGCCCGAAAAAGAAGCGGAGCCTATCCCTTTGAGCTGGCCCATCGCCTGATCAACATGTATTCAGTCAAGGGAGACAGGGTGCTGGACCCATTCCTGGGAACCGGCACCACCATGGCCGCTGCCATGGCAACGGGCAGAAACAGTGTGGGATATGAATTGGATGCCAGCCTGGGCCCTGCCATATCCTCCATGACAGAAACATTGGATACTATGGTCGCCCAGGTGATTCAACAACGACTGGTCCGGCACATTACGTTTATTATGGAACGAATGGAAACCCGCGGCCCCCTGAAACACAAGAATCAACCCTATGGATTTCCCGTGATGACAGCCCAGGAAAAGCATCTCCTGTTTAACACACCCTTGGCAATTGGCCAGACCCCGGACCACCAATACAAGGTTGCCTATGATTCCCTTCCCCAGAAAGAATTCTGCCGGGACTGGTCCAGTGTTCTGGAAAGCAAGGAGGCGGGACAGTTGGTCAACGCCATGAAAAAAAACCTCCCATCAAAAAAGAGGTTTAAACAAGGGAAATTATTTTAGCCCTTTTGATGATCTTTTCCCAGGTGAAAGTTAATCCAGGAAGAGGTATTGTTCAACTCCCACATCCGTGGGGGGACAAAGTCCCGGCCCAGGGTATGGCCCATTCCACAATATTTGAGCCGATTATGCACCCGCACCCAGACACATTTTTTATTGGGATGCACTTCGCAAAAGCCATCCCGGCTACCGCCGCAGGCACCGTTCCGGGTATGTTTGGGGCACCCCGACTCAGGGCAGAGGAAGGCAAGATGCTGGATGGCGCAATCCCCGCAGCTTCGACAGGACAACAGGGGTTTTTTAAGGGGATCTTCAAGTATCAGTTTCAGCAGCCACCCCTATCACCCGAGGCTAAAAGCCGATTATTAAGGGACTTAAGCATGGTGGTAACAATAACAGAATCAAAGTCAAACACCGGTTTTCCCTGACCCCCAAACCCCTTTCCGGAATAATCTCCGGTCAAGGCCAGGATATTTTTCATGCCCATGCGGGCCAATTGGAGTGCCCGGCTTTCCATGCCCACCCGGTTCAGGTCCCGGCAGGTAAAATGAACAATCACGTCCAAGCCGCATTCAAAAATTTCATGTCCCAGAACATCCGGGCTCAAGGAGGGGGTTGCCACCAGGGTTGTCTGTTATGGAAACCGCCGAAACCCGGCCGTCACCAAAGGCATCCATTGCAATCCCCTTCAGGGTGTCAATATTTCTACCCACCGATTCCCGTCCGGGCACCAATTCAAGGGTGACCACAAAGTTCTTTGGGTTTGATATTTCGTCACTAAAAATCCGAATCATATTTATCCTTTCACTATTTTTTTGGCCAGAAAAGCTGCCGCTATCATATACCGATTTGAAGCCGATCTCCTTGATCTATATCAAAAAGGATCCCCCATTGCGATAAAAGAATCCCATTGGTCCCATGGTACCGGCTGGATATACCAGGATGGTTTGTCCGGGTTCGAGGGCAAACAAAGAAACCCGCTGCAAAATTATTTATTTGACAAACCCCTTTTTTTTACTAGAATACCATGGACGCTAAAATCCAAATTTTAGATCTGAAGATTAAACAACAGGAGGTCACAATGAAAGTCGTTTTATTGCAGGGCAGTGCCAGAAAAAAAGGAAATACTGCAAAGGTCCTTGGTTGGGTGGAAGAAGAATTGTTAACACTTGGCCATGGGGTGGAATCCATCTACTTGAATTCCAAAAATCTCAAAGGGTGCATGGGGTGTGCAAAATGCAAAGAACGCCCGGATGAAGTGGGGTGTATGCAAAAAGATGATATCCCTGATATCCTGGGGAAAATGGTCAATTCCCAGGCCGTGGTATTTGCCTCTCCCCTCTATTTTTGGGGGGTTACCGCCCAACTCAAGGCGGTTATTGACCGGACCTACAGCCTTTACACCAACTATCATAAGCCAGGCCACGCCTCCCTGGTTGAGGGACAGCGCCAGGCCCTACTGGTAACAGGCGGCGGACCCTGGGACAACAATGCAGAAGCCGCATTTACAGCCTTCGGCCGGATACAAAATCCCCATAAGGCAGTCAATGCCGGCGAATTATTCATCGACAACTGTACCACCCCCGGAGACATGGGAGAAGCGGTCAAACAGCAGGCCCTGGAATTTGCCCGAAAAATTGTAGCATGACCTGTGAGGCTTCCGGCAAACAGGCACTCATTGCCTGTTTGCCGGTTTGCTTTTTCAGTTGACGGACGCATATTAAGCAATGTATGCACATGGCATCTGCCCGCCCAAGGCCAAAAACACTGATCTTCTGTGGCAATACCTGGATGCAGATAATGGCCGAATAAATGATATGTTTATTGAGGGTTAGTGATTTCCCATACCATTTCAAAAAGATTTTTTTTAATGTTGAAGTTCTTAATGAACCCGGATAAGAAATTCCAATCCATCCTCAGTAATGGTATTTACAATCAAGGCTCTCTGGGCTTTCCCATTTGGGCGGATGGTTATTTTACCGATAAACCCTGTGAATTTATCGGTTTTCCGTATCTGCTCATTAATTTGTTCCCGGCTTCCCGGGTTGCATTTATTCATGAGCTTCTTGTCCTGGACATGTTTTGCCCTGACTGTTGACAGCAATCCGTCACTTCCCATACGTATTGGATTCCAGGAAATCTCTGTCAGAAGAGTCTGGTAGCCAGGGTACCGGTCTGGTGTTGTATAACCATGCAGCCCGAGGCTGCGGTCTGAATTTTCCGTCCGCTCCCGGTTGTGAATTCAAGACCTAAAAGCCGAATGTGTATCATTTTTCTCAAGGCCTTGGTAATTCGCTTAAAAAAGCCCATTTCAACCGGCGAATCCAGCAAAGGAACCTTGCCAATGGAAGATTTGAACAACATGAGCTGATCATTGCAGTAGATGAGATCAATTGCCTGGGGCTTTTGAGCCAGGGC
>PIVS01000876.1 GCA_003353855.1 Desulfobacteraceae bacterium | reverse complement strand
GTCTGAATGTATGTTCTCTGGCATGCTTATCGACGATGTAAATCAGTTGTTCATAGACTTTCCCAGTCTCAATATCACCAATATATTTTTCTTTTCCCAGGGGCTTCCAGGGATATTTTTTATGTTCCCGGATAACAAAAAAACCACCTTTTGAAGCAATGCTGCCAGCGTCCGGAGTTCTTTTATTCTATGATGGGTTTTTTCGATGCAGTTGCCATCAAGCAATTTTACCCGGAACCGCTGGTAGCGGTGATTCTTTTGTTCCACCAAGGCCTTCAATTATCGGGGATATTTCTCGGGCAGCATATCGAACCAATTCTGCTAAGGTCTGCGGTTCAATTCCGTTGATCTTATTGTAAAGGGACGTAATCGAAACGCCTATTTGGTCTTTTGCCGCCTGGTAAGCTGCATTTATCGATGGGCGACTCTGGCAGACGACTTGAGACATGATGTCAAAAACACTGGAAAAAAGCAGATCTTTTGTATATTGTTCCTGAGCCGGTAGTGTCGAACCATTGATCCAACTGTTCAGGATTAAAAATTCGTTCCATGGCACTTCGAGCAATTACTGATATAGGTGTTTCTTTGACAAATCGTTCAAAAATAGGGCTTTACATCTTGATCTCCTTAAGATACAGGTTCCGGGTTATGATTCCCGGCTTGTATCCGCTAGAAACGAAAATGTCTATATTTATTTTCTGAACCGTATTCATTTAATTATTTTTCTCTATGGTAATACCTTGAAAGGGCTGGAGCTTCACCCAAAGAAAACAAGGTTAATCCGGTTCGGTAGATTTGCAATAAATGATTGTCATAAAGATGGCAATAGAAAATCAGAAACATTTGATTTCCTGGGTTTTACACACTATTGCACAAAATCATACAAAACCGGGTGGTTCGTAGTGGCTCGCAAGACTATCAAGAAGCCAATAAGAGCTCGACCAAGTGAAATTAAAACCGAGCTCAGACGCAGAATAAATAGACCGATAGCTGAAACCGGAGAATGGTTACACCGGGTTCTGACCGGGCATTTAAACTACTATGCAGTCCCAGGAAATGGTAAAAGTATATCTTCTTTCTTTTATTGTGTATCCTGGTACTGGTTAAGGCAGCTCAGGCGCCGGAGTCAACGCCACAGAATGACCTGGGAGAGGTTTAGCAAATTCCGAGACAGATTTTTTCCACTGATTAGAATAATTCATCCACAACCTTTGCACCGTTTCGACGCTAAAACCCAAGGGAGGAGCCCAGTGCGTTAGTAGCGTCCGCTGGGATCTGTGCGGGGGGTGCTGGGCAACCAGCATTCCTACCGTGATCAAAATTATCAAATTCTTGCTGATTTTGAGCATAGTTCAACGGTAATTCCACAAATCAATTTTTAAAATATATTCTGGAGGTAAGTCCTCAACTCCAATAGTCAAAGGCTGGAATCTGGG
>PIVS01000020.1 GCA_003353855.1 Desulfobacteraceae bacterium | reverse complement strand
AAAAGATGTTGCCAATATAAAAATTACTGTTCGTCCCTCTGGGACAGAACCAAAAATTAAAATGTATTTTGAAGTGATGAGCACCCCAATAGGTTTAGAACATTTAACAAGTACAAAAAATAAAATCGTTGAACTTAAGAATGAAATTGAAAAAAAATTTATGAAATATTGTTATAGCCTGTTGGAATATGATTTTCCAAACAGAGGATTTTTATTGTTTTGGCAACTGCCTTTTTACGATAAATTGAAATATTTTGATATTGAGGATGAAATCATTCAGTTGAAAAGCATCGAAGATAATGAAAAGAGAAGGAGTCAGTTGTATGATTTGTTGAGTTTTTTAGGCTCTAATCCAGTTGATAAAATTAATCAAGCATTTAAAGCCAAATTTAAGTCAGGTGTGTTGGAGTATCTTAATATTTAAATAGATTGGTTGATCTGCAACAAATGTTTCGTTCAATTTATAAAATTTGCGGTCCTAGGGGTCATGGTCATGTTTTAGAAAAATTTTCTTAATATTGGTTTGGCATCCTTAAAGGAAAGAATTTTTATAGGCTCATTCAATTTACCTGTCCCGTCTTTAAATTCTTCAATCTGTTTAAGGGTGGGACAATCTGATGCAGCGCCGAAGCTTGAACAGGAATATTCAGCCCAGGTTTGACCCTCTTGAATGGCCTGGACAAAATCATCAAAACCAAAGTTTGGTTTTCCGTGAAGTCTGGAAACCAATCCCGACATGAAAGCATCTCCGGCCCCTGTTGAGTCAACAAAATTATCTAAAATATTTCCGGCTGCCCAAATAATTTTTGGAGTTTTTTTGTTGTAGATACCAATGGCCCCTAATTCATCCAATGTTATTACAGTGGTGACCTTGTTCTTTAAGAACCATTCCACAATTTCAATCAAAGAATAATCATAACCGCCTGCAAAAAAAAATAGTTTCATTTCCGATAAATTCAGCTGGAAAACATCAATTTTTGCCAGGTAAGTTTCCCAGTGTTTTACCCCCAGGCTTATCTGGCTATGTCCAAAATTTGCAAAGATCAGGCTTTTCTTTTTAAACCATTCTATTAAGTACTTGCTTGTTTCTCCGGGATTTAAGGGGTTTACCTTTGAATTGTCTGAATGAATATGTCCGATGAGAACCGTTTTTATGGGACAGTTTAATTGGTCTTTAATAAAATATAGATTTGTTGAAAGATGATCTTTGAAATTAATATTGTCTGTATTTTGTTCTGAAAAACCAGTTCGGGTTCTATTTTTATCAATTATCAGGGTTGATACAATGGTTTTTATATCTTTCATAAAAAATTGATCTGAATTGATATAATCTGCTGCAAACCCGGATGAATTTTTTTGGGTTTGATTTGAAATTAAGGTTTTTATTCTCTCCCCTGTTGCATCCTGGCCAATGGGTAATATGGGTAATACTTCAAACCCGGCAGCGGCTAGTCTCAGGGTGTAATTAACGCCGCTGCCCCCCACAAACTCATAGTAATCAGCCAAATATTTATTATTGCATTCGAATTTACAATCAAGCTTAATAATATATTCAGCATTCCCAGTGCCGACAACCAGGATAGGGGCAGTCTCGCTCATTGTAATTTTATCCATTCGCCAATATTGAGTCCATAAAGATTAAGAGTCAGAATAAACTTGGTTGGCCATCATACAAAAAAAGATTTTTATTTGCAAGTATTGGATTGTTGGGAAACAACCATCGGCCACAGCATTCTGCCTGCTGTGGCCGGTGGGGAAGAGATTCACCTGATATCAAATATATCATTTTAAAACTTTCTCCACCCAAACGGCAATATGAAAAATATCACCCAAATTGTTGACTTCTTAAGTATGGTTGCAATATAAAAGTAGTATGTTTTGATAAAATGTTCAATAATCGCTGTTTTTTTTGCTTGGAAGGATCGTGGGTGAATTTTATAGAGTGGGGTTTAAACATTGAAAGTAAAAAAAAATATCACTCACGGTTGGAATATTTTTTTCTTCGATCAGGGTTTTTTGCCTGCAATTTGTAAAAATCCTGTGGAAATTTCTTTGATGAGTATTGGGACTTTATCTAAACTGTCCATCTTTTTCAATCTGAAGGCGTTAATCAATGGATAATAAAAGTAAAATATTGCCTGGTGCTTGGATAGGCAAAGAAAAAGAACACCGGAGATCCTACCGAAGAAAAACCATTGCACCTGTTGAGTTTTTAGATCAATTACCAGGAGATACGGGACTCTTAAATAATGTGGAATCCCACGCATTGGATCTCAGCCTTGACGGTGCCTTTATCCAGAACAGAAAAGTTCCTCCGATAGGGGCCCTTATCAAGGTAAGAATGATATTACCTTTCGGAAAACACAACACTGCAAAAATAGGTGGCCGCGTTACCCGTACGGAAGATTCCGGCTTTGGGATTGAATTTAATGAACTTCATTCCCGGGACCGTTCTCTGATAAGAAAATATGTCGGGTTTGTAGAATTAGATGACACGATTGTGTCCATCCAAAATTCCATGAAAAATATTTTGAGTGGCAACATGCTGCCGGTAACAGACCCGGTGGTCATTCAAGAGCGGTTGGATACCGCGCGTACAAAAAAATTAAATTGCCTGATTCTTACCTCAAAAAATGGAAAGCCTCTTTCTGGGAAGATTGATTTTGGCGGGCAGGGAATTGTACTGAATAACCTGGATAAAAAAATTCATCCCAAAACAAGGGTGATATATGTAATCATCATTGATGGCCCCCTTCATGCCATCTTTGAAGGATTGATTTATGAACCCGGGCCCTGCCCAAAATTATTTTATCCGGATCGAATATATCTGAATGATCGACGGTGGAGTCGACGGGTTCCATCGGAGCAGGAACGGATGTTCCTGAATGCCCCCCATTTGGATTGTCTCCAGTTGGGATTCTCTGTTTTGGAAAAAAGTGAGAGTGGATGTTCTGTCCTCGCCCCAAAAAACTGTCTCTATACCGTGGGAATGCGCTTTCCCGGCTTTGAAATAGAAGGAGAAGAGAGTTCCGATTCTTTTGAAGGGGCAACCATCAGCAGAATAAAAAATATTGATGATAAACATTTGCTGCTGGGTCTTCATTATTTTGATACAACACAGAAGCGTGATACCTTTGATCAGGTGAATAAAAAATCTTTACGCACCAATTTTTTTGATTCCGCAAAAAGATTTTCTTCACTGGCATTTCAAAAGATAAAAGGGGCTGTGGTCAATGCGAAAATCCTCGATCGGGACCGCCCCCATGCGGTCCGGTATAAAAATACCAGGGGAGAGACCGTGGCTGCATTGCTGGATGCCACCTTTGATCTTCATGCTGAGTCGCCTCCCGTGAATGTTGCTGTGGTGATCTGTCCTCCTTTCCCTGTAAGAAAAGAGGTCTTTGGACTTCTTGCCAGGACTCTGGTGGATAATTTCCGTCACCAAGGGAAAAATGCGGTTGTTCTGAGGTTTGACTTGACCCATTGTCTGGGCGAGAGTGAAGTGGATCCTGCGTTGGAGTCCAAAGGACATCCATATCTTAACTGGACCTATTCTAGTCTGGTCTCAGACATATCGGGAAGTCTCTCTTTCCTGGAAAAAAGGTTCATTCCCGAGCAACGGACATTGATTACATATTCTGCTTCTGCTGTAGCGGCCCGTAAGTTGATTGCGGAGCAAAAGACTCCCCAAGTGGATCACTGGATAGCTCCTTTCGGGTGTCCGGACGGTCAGGATATGTTAAAGAATCTCCTTGCGGGCGTGGATCTTGTTGAGGCGTATCTTCGGGGTGAATCAATGGAGCCTTTTCTTATTTATGGGCGTTTCTTTGACCCAAATGTATCTGTTCCCGATGCGATTCAAAATAAGATGACACGTTTGGAAGATGCCCGCAACGATATGGGGAAAATTAAAATCCCGGTTACCTGGATTTTCGGAACATACGATTATATGGTTACCCAGGGACGGGTCAAAGAAATGCTTAATGCCTCGGGGGGAGGTGTTCGAGAAATAATCGAGTTGGCCACGGGGCACAATCCAAGGACAGGCGCTGAGGCCATAGAATCTTTCAAATTAATTTATGAGTCCATATCAAAACATATTTTCCATACGTCTGTACAGGCCATTGAGCCTGATCTTGTTAGATTTAAAAAGCAAAATCAAGCAGAGTGGGCAAGGAGTCGAACCAATAAAAAACGTGACATGGAAAAATTTTGGGAAGAGCATCTGTTTGGAACCTCCATGGACAAAGAAGGGTATGATGTTCTCTTATATAATCCTGATTATGTTCAATTCATCGATAAACACGTTGATCTGCTTGACCTGAAACCGGATTTACGGGTGGCCGATTTCGGATGTGGTACGGGGAATTTTTCCGCTGCCATACTCGAACGGATTTCCAAACCGGGTAAAAAATTTGAATTGTCCTGTTATGACTTGGTCAAGGCCGCGGTGAAAAGGACCCAGAATAAACTGGAAGTTATCATTGAAAAATTTCCTGAAAGGAAATTAAACACCATCAAGATAAACTATGGAACACTTGACCTTGAAACGGCAAGACTTTCAGTCCTAAAAGAATTCATGGAAGGAAAGTTGTACAGCATAAAAGCATTGCAGGGGCGGGTTGAAGGGTTAAATGTTTCCACATTGAAAAAGCTTGATGAAGTCTATACTCAAGAAATTCATGATATTGTTCATGGCAGACCCTCCACGGTTTTTGAATGTCAACACTTATGTCCCAAAATGGATAAAACCGAGGCAGAAGAGTTTCTGGAACTTTCCAGAGCCAGTCGTTTTATCAAGGACACACTCCTGACTGAAGATCTGATAACCCCTGACCGGTGTGACACGGCAAAGGATCTTAGTTTCAAGCATTTGATGTTTGGCATGACGACCTGTAAAACTCAAATTGACTGCCCTTCCAATGCTTTTGACAGAATAGGAGTCTCCCTTGTGATCCCTTATTTGTTCGATCCAGAATCGGTGATTAAAGAATTCTACCGGATTCTGGACCATAGGGGTATCCTGG
This sequence comes from Desulfobacteraceae bacterium, assembly GCA_003353855.1. Taxonomy (GTDB): domain Bacteria; phylum Desulfobacterota; class Desulfobacteria; order Desulfobacterales; family Desulfobacteraceae; genus NBML01. Next base: position 20,846 of record PIVS01000020.1, on the reverse strand, counting down.
TACTTTCAAGTCTAAAACCAAATTCCGAGGGCTCAAAAGCTTACTATGAACACGCTCAAGCCATTTTAAATAGAGACGATTTAGACAAAGAGGAAAGAGACCACCTTTTGAACAGCTTAAGGGAGTTTTCAGCATTTTTGTCCCGGCTGGTAGAGTTGGAAGATGAGGGCAGGTTTCGTTTTTTCCCCATTGATGAATTGATTCTCTTGGTTAAAAAAGCCGGGTTTTCAAATATTTCTTTCATTGAATCCCTCGGGCATCCTTCTACGGCCATTATTATCCGCGCAGAAAAAGCATGACACAAAAAGATGAAATAGAGCCGTCTTCCCATATTTTCAAAATACGTTTTGAAAAGGAAACCAGAGATTTGCTGGTTTCAAGAACGCGCTATATATTTATTGTGGCCTCCATTCTTTATCCATGCTTTTCCGGTCTTGACTGGTTGACAGCGTCTGAGCATGCACTTTTATTCCTATACATTCGTCTTGCCGTTGGTGTTAATTTAATCATCAGTGTGTTGTTGCTCAGATTTCCCATTGGAAAAAAGCTGGTACTTCCAATTTCAATATGGGGAGGGTACGTCTCAATTTTGGGAGTGGTCATCATGACCCTTAATTTGGATGGTTTTCTGAGTCATTACTATGTTGGGATTGTATTGATTCTTTTTTTACCAGGACTTTTTTTACCATGGAACCTAATTTCTACCGTAATATTCGGTTTTTTTTCCATTGCAACATACTTTATTCTTAATTTGACCATAGGTTATCCGTCTTCAATGAATTTAGTGGCTGCTGCAGGCCCCTTCTTTTTTATGACATGGAGTTTACTCTTTATGGCCTTTGCCAATGTTGAGAAAGAAAAAACCCGCCGCAAGGATTTAATGCTGAGAATGCAGATCGAAAAGGCCAACGAGGAACTCAAGGAGCTGGATAAAACCAAAATGCGGTTCTTTTCCAATGTGAGCCATGAACTTCGCACGCCCCTGACCCTGATCCTTGGTCCACTTGAGCAACTCCTGCGGGGCAGGAATGAGGACCCTGTTCCCATGTTACGGGCCATGGAAGCAAACGCCCATAGACTCCTGCGCCAGGTGAACACCATACTGGATTTTACCAAGGCTGATGCGGGGAAATTAATTTGTCATTATAAAAACGGAAACCTGGGTAACATTCTTTCAGAACTCGTCCAGGCAAGCATTTCCTATTCAAGGCAGAAAAACATTGAACTGACCATTTCAGGAGCGGATAAGATTTTTGATACTGAGATGGATATTGAAAAAATTGAAACCATTGCAGCCAATCTCATTTCAAATGCACTCAAATTCACACCGGACAACGGAAAAATAAGCATTTGTGCCGGAAAGGACAAGCACAGTGTCTGGTTTGAAGTTCAGGATACCGGTATCGGTATTCCTCAAGAGAAGATAGAGGATATTTTTGAACGATTTCTCCAGGTAGATGATCAACATTCACGAAACAATGAAGGCACAGGACTCGGGCTGGCCATGGTACGGGAGTTAGTCTTGCTCCATGGGGGTAAAATCGATGTACGTTCCAGAATCGGTAACGGCTCTACTTTTCGGGTTGAGCTTCCAATGACCACCCTTTCCCCCAAGATTGATCGTAGAGAAAAGGCAGGACGAAGAAAATTCGACAAGATTGCCGAAGAAAGACTTAACACATTGATAGACCAGGAATACCAGGAGAGGAGAAAAATCAATAAAAAAACCCTGTTTGCCGATGTGGCCAGGGGGACCGGCCTGGGTGACGGCATTACCGGGGAATATATCGATAAAAAAAATCTGGCCTCACAGGAGGCCCCTAAGATCTTAGTGGTGGAGGACAACCCGGATCTCAGGGCATTCATCGTCAGCAATCTTGTTGAAACCTATTGGGTGGAGCAGGCGGAAAACGGCCGCATGGGACTTGATCTTGCCAGGCGAATGAATCCAGATTTGATCATATCCGATGTGATGATGCCGGAGATGGACGGATATGAACTCTGCCGGCAAATCCGTAAGGACCCGTTTCTATCGGAGGTTCCCATTATCCTGGCCACCTCAAAATCAGGGGGAGAAGCAGTTCAAACTGGACTTGAAACCGGTGCCACAGATTATGTTTCCAAACCCTTTGAAATTAGGGAGTTGAAAGCCCGGATTGTCACCCATTTAAGAAATCGCTCCCTTGAAAAAAATATCAACGAACGGGAAACCCGGTTGACCGCCATTGGACAGATGACCAGTGCCGTGGTCCATGACCTTAAGAATCCGTTGAATACGATCATGGGCTTCGCCCAGATTGCCCAACAGGACGCCGATTCCCTGGAAGAGAAGGGAATTTCCAAAACCCTGGGCCTGGTAATGGAATCCAGCACTCGACTCAACCGGATGATTAGTGAAATATTGGATTTTGCAAGGGGGTATGCGCCCAAATTGAACTCTGATCCAATCGTATTGGTCCCCTTTTTGGAGACCACCCTGGGCAATCACAGGGAAAAGCTTGAAACCATGGAGATCTCCCTTGTTTCCCGATATGATGATTGTGATGATATCCAGGTGGATTTTGACTCTGATCAGATGCACAGAGTAATTGATAACCTGATCATGAATGCCAAAGAAGGCTTCTTTACCGGGAACCACGGGACCGGGGATAAAATAATCTGGGTTACGGCCAGGTGTGAAGAGAACCTTGTCCTGATCCGGTTTTCAGACAACGGACCGGGAATCCCGGAAGAGGTAAGAACTTCACTGTTTGAGCCGTTTACGACCACTGGGAAAAAATCCGGAACCGGACTGGGGCTTGCCACAGTTCGCAATATTGTTTCAGCCCATTCCGGGGAGATCGCTGTTGAGTCAAAGGGAAAAGAGGGCGGTGCCGTGTTTGAATTAAAATTTCCCACCAGTAAATCCAAAGGATAACAAATGGAACAACCCTGTCATATTCTTGTTGCAGATGATGACCCCATGACCTGCCTTTTGATGAACACCATTCTAACACGGATGGAATACCAGGTGAGTGAAGCCTTCGACGGCATTGATGCCTGGGAAAAGGCAGTCGACCTTTCACCCGATCTCATTATTCTGGATGTGAGCATGCCGAGAATGGATGGACTTGAGCTGACCCATAAACTTAAAAACGAGCCTGCCACAAAAAATATTCCCATCATGATCGTTTCAAACCATGACCAGGTGACCGATCGCGTCAAGGCCGTTGAGGCAGGTGCAGATGACTTTTTGTCCAAGCCCGTGGTGCAGATCATACTCAAGGCCAAGGTTAACTCTTTGCTCAAGATTAAATCCTACAATGATCATATGCACAATTACCAGAAGAAACTAGAAGAGGAAGTTGAAAAGAAAACGGCCAGGCTGAAGCAATCGGTTGATAAGTTGGAAACTGTTTCCAAAAAATTGAGGCTCTATTCCCTGGACACCATATTAAGGCTCTCCCAGGCGGCGGAATACAAGGACCCTGAAACGGGTCAGCATATCCAGCGTATTGGATATTATATTCAGCTTATCGGCAGGGCGATCTTCCTGGACCGTCGGGAGGTAGATGATTTTTTTTACGCCTCCCCCATGCATGATGTGGGAAAGATCGGTATTCCAGATAACATCCTTATGAAACCTGGACAACTGAATGCCGAGGAGTGGAGCATCATGAAGCAGCACACCACAATCGGGGGTAAAATTTTAAGCGGTTCCGATTCAAGCATACTGAAAGCTGCTGAAACCATTGCCTTAACCCACCATGAAAAATGGGACGGCTCTGGCTATCCTAACAATCTCAAGGAATTGGAGATCCCCCTGGGCGGCAGGATCACCGCCATTGCCGATGTGTTTGATGCCCTGACATCAAAACGTCCCTACAAGGATGCCTTTCCCATGGAAAAAGCATTTTCCATTATGAAAGATGGAAAAGGAAAGCACTTTGATCCGGACCTGCTGGATGCTTTTTTTGAGGTCAAAGATGATATCATTTCCATTCGCAATAAATACTGACACGACATGGCACACAGGTAAATGAGTTTTGGCGGAAAACTTTATTGTATCTGTTGGGTAAAATTTTTCATACGTGCAAATTCAGCCAGGGCTTTTTCAAGATCAATGGGATCATTTCCCGGAGAGCCGGGCTCTTTTGGAGGGGATATTATCCAGCTGGCTGTAATCGGAAATTTCAATAAAAGGGTGATTGGCAAGGCCGGCGGCATTCAAAAACAGGTCATAGTTTTTGAACAGCTCCAGGGTGCCTTCGTAGCTGATGATTCCCCTGGGGTAGGCACTTAAAATGTTGTCATTGATGAGATGAAAGGAGACTGAATAGTCCCGGGTCAGATGGATATCGGTCCATTGATGACTTTTGTGAACCATGGCCCCGGTCTCAGAACAGGTGGCAACCATAAAATCTTCAGGCAGGTCTGGCGTTTGTATCTGTTTCATGGGGCTTTATCTTTTAACTAGGCCATACAAGGTTCATGGGCCTGTTGAGTGCAATGAGCCAGATCCCGCATCCCTTGGAAACGACTTCCCTGGCCGGCGGATTTACCATCACACTGTGGCCGGGTTTTCCCAGGGCAAAGCTTAAATACCCATACCGTTCCTTCAGGTAATTGTGCAGATCCCACCATGTCAGGCCAGGACTGATTTCCGGCACCGTCACATAGTAGATTTCTTCATTGTCATCTTCATTTCTCAGCAGGATCTGAAGGGGAATATGGACCTTGTCCTGCATGGCCTGAACCATCATTTCCACTGTCATCTGCATTATGGTTTCAAATTTTCCGGGAACACTGGAAAAGGTATCCAGGGATTGGCTTGAGAGGCAGCGGACGGTCACTTCACAGGATTCATTTTTTAACCCCAGGGCATTGATCAGGGCAAAAAGGCTTTGTTCATCGCTTCCCGTATGAATGATAATCTGGTCGGCCTGACCGGTATTGGCCCGGGTCAGGGCCTGGATTGTGTCGAGCCTCCCCCTTACAAAAATAAGATTTGCAAGTTCCGGCAGAGGGTGCCGGGAAATATCAGCCAGCAGAACCAGGTCCCGGGCTGCATGGGTAACATCCTTTTGAATCTGTTCCACCAGGTATTGGGTTTCTTCGGTATAACCCACCAGAAGAATGTGACCGGACCCTTTATAGGGCTTTTCTCCGTGCATTTTTTTATCTCTCCTTTCAATCAGATAGGATGCCATATGGGTGATAAAGGCCGCTCCAATCCCTATGCCCATGAAGATGGGCAAAAGGACAGCCACAATCCTGCCGGCAGTGGAAACCGGATAGAGGTCACCGTATCCCACTGTGGTGGAGGTTACAATGCTCCACCACAAGGCCTCATCAAAACGGGTCAGGGCTGTTCCGGAGGGCTCGGCCAGGGTGATCAGAAAACTGGAGACCAGGAGCAAAAGCATATAGATGGTTACAAGGGTGATGCCCCTGCGCTTGAGTCCTGCCCGGATAATGGCCTTTAAAAAATAGATCACAATTTCCCCTGGAGATTTTGGTTTGCACTAGGGCTTCCTGTACCCAAAGAAATTATACTATCCAGCGGTAATTTGCACGAAATTTTCAGTCTTTACCTTGGGTTTTGCGTAAAACACAGGATTATTCTACCCTGTACCAGTATTGCGTCCTGTATAAAAAAGCAACATACCCTCTGACCATGAGCTTGTTGTCCTTTAACCAAAGTTTGCAGTCATATATTTTGCCGTTGTCAGGATCAGTGATTGTCCCATTCTTAAAGGTATCCCCCTTCATGACCATGTCCCGTATGATTTCCATTCCAGTTATGGGTTTATCTTTTCGCGGATCATCATCACTGCATTTATCGCAGACCGGATAAGGATCTTCCCCCGGCTTTCTGAAAAGCTCGATTATCTTTCCATAATATTTTCCCTGTTTTTCAAAAATCTGAACAATGGATTGCGGTTCATTGTTCACATCATTAACGGTTTTCCATTTACCAACAATGGACTCCCCATTTGCAAGGGCAACCCCTGTAAACAGCATGGATACAATGAGAATTAACAGACTGAGCCTTGAGCAGTTTTTCATGATTTTCCTCCAAGAAGTATGGGTTGTCTATCAAATATCGTTATTTTTGTAGCTAGGCGGTTTGGTTCTGTCAAGGGAAAAAGATAATCAAAGGCTTTAAATTTGGGGGGGGGGGTAACTATATTCTTTGCCATTATGTTTTCATCCATTGCCATTATATTGCCAACAGATAATTTCGGCATTTTACTATTTTAGCTTATTTAAATCATATCAACAGGTTAAAATAAATAATTATCCTGGCTCATATTTTGCACTACTAATTGCCAACATTGGTTTTTATAACTTGACGCAGTTAAGGAGGTTTTGTAATGGACACCACCCTATCCAAAGAGATTTTTAGCGCCACTTTATCTTTTGCTGTTGTAATAATTGCCGTCATGACCCTGTTCTTTAGCACACTTGCAACTGCCGATATGACCCTCATGGTTGATACAGAACTTTCTGAAATCACGGCCACGGGTTTCTCCCAATTTACCTTGACCCGGGGGGGCACAGACATTGCCCGGGTGGACCTTAATCTCTATGCCGCAACCTATACTGAAGTAGGCGCCATGCAGATGGGCTACCACGACAACGGTACAGCTCCGGGATGGGACCAGAGCTGGCAAACGGTTTCATTGGGCTCCCAGGACAATGACCTGGTGATGAACAATTTTGTCGTGGAAACCGAGTTTCAAAACATTTCAGATCCTGCAAACCGCCAGCTTGAAAGCATTACCATTGGCTTTACAGATGTGACAGGCACGATCTCATCTGATTTTGGCGTTTTTTCCGGCAGTATCAAGGGTGTTGAGCATGAGCGCGCTTCCCTTGGTCAAACCTCGGTGACATTGGTCAATGAGCCCTTTTTGCTCAAGCTGAAAATCGATACCGGGGTTTCTTTTCAAATCGGGTGGTAACTCTTTAATCGTTTTTGTCGTAAAATAAATATCAGGAAAGGAGGTGAATGGAGGGGCAGTTTTTTACGGCATTACAATACGCGTCATAGAAAAAGCCTATGCCAGGGAAAATAAACCCTGGCAGCGGAAAACTCAGAGTCCCACGGGACAGTCGGGTTGCCTATGATTATTTTTAACAATTAATCATAAAAGGAACGGAATATGAAAAAACTTATCGCAATTGTCGCAATGATGTTGTTAACACCTTTCTCCGCATTTGCCCTTACCGCAATGCCTGACAGCCAGATGAACAACATCACAGGGCAGGCCGGTGTGTCAATTGCCGCTGAAGTTGACCTTGGATTGCATGTTGGTACGATTGCCTGGGGTGATGCAGACGGTGTTGGCGCATTTACAACCGGCGGTTGGGCTGGTATCTCCGATCTTAACGCTGAACTCAGCTACGGATCCCGTGCTAATAATGAGACTGATATTGCAGCCTATGATACTTATGTAGCTGCCCAGGCCACTGCAGATGTTTCTGCTGCTACTGCTGCTGGTCTTGCTGGCGCTGCTGCCCAGGCTGCCTGGACTGCTGAAATAGACCCTAGTGTTGCTAATATTGATGCTGCCGTTGCTGCTGCTGCTGCTGCTCAAACTGCTGCCATTGCTGCCGGCACCGATGCTGCTATTGCTGCCGCTGCTTTAGATCTCACCCCGAATTTTGCTGCTGCCGACCTGGAATTTTTGACCATTGATGTGGCCACGGATACGGTGGGTATTTATAATGGTGCAGCATTTGTCCGTATCGGACTTGGTACCTTTGAATTGAGCGGTCATATGGATTTGGATATTCGACTGGGTGCTTTTGGAACAAGTGGTCATGAGCTGAAGACACTGGATATCATAGGTATGCAGATTCTCGGCGGTGCCGGTTCCTATGTTGATATCACTACCGCAGGACGCCTGTCAGGGGTTACCCTGGGCTTGAATGTCCTTATTGATGAAATTAACATTGAGTCCATGGCCTGGGGAGATTCCGATGGCGTCAATCATACTGACGGATACGCATCTTTCTATGGTGCTGGTCTTTTTACCATAGACGGCGATGAGGTAATGCTTTCTTCCGCTGGTTATTCCGGCCTTGCCAATGTTGCCATCACTGATATAGCTGTAACAGGTTCTACATCAATTGATGTTGCTACTCTGAATGCTGGTAATGTGGCAAATATTCTTGCCATGACCCCTGCCGACAATGCTGATGAAGTATTGATAAAACTTGCTCAGTATATGGATAACAATGTCGGCGAAACTTCAGAAACCATGGTCTTTTTGGCCTTTGGCGATGCTGACGGAACTGCAGATGCCGCTGCCGGTGACATGAACATTCATATCGGTTCATTAACTGCCATAAGTGCTGTGGGCAGCACTACTGATCTTAGAAACGGCGACGTTATGGGATCTCTTACGGTTTCCAATGCAGACGTGACGGTTGACGGTATTGTAGCCATCACAGCCCATTAATAAAGCGAAAGTCAATTTGGTGTCGGTTTAAAGCTGAACCAACACCAAATTGAATTGGGGAAGGGCAGCGGACTATGACTGCCCTTCCTTTTTGCCCCCGTAATAGTTAACGATTTTAAATAAGGGCAGGATCAATAATTTGAAAATTGCCGGCAGCATATATAAATTGTCCAAGGGTCTCCATGTAATCACAGGGCAGATACTGGTAATGATTTATCTGGCTGCTTTTTTTGTTTTTTTACCCTGTACGGTCCGGTCCGAGATGCAGATCCTTACCGAAGATAAGATGTCTCAAATCAATGCCGGCACCGGGCTCACCGTGTTTTTCGACACAAGGGTTTTGGTTACTGCCGATACCATCGGGTTTTCCGATACAGACTCAGACTCGGTCAACTGGATCCTTTTTAAAGGATTTTCTGCTGACGACGGTACAGGACAGGGGTTTGAAATATCCACCATGGACAATGAACCCTTTGTTCTCGATATTGGAACCATGGCTGGCGGGAGAACCCTTTTGCAGATTAACCTAACCCCTTTTTCCAACCCGTTTTCCCTCCATGCCAACGAGGTGGTGTTCTGTGATCAGCCACTGGGAAGCATGGATTTAAACGGGATCAAGCTTTCACCGTCCTCTTTATTAAGATTTTCCCATCACATGGACGGGAGTTCAGGCCTTGAATGGGATGCAGGCTTTGCCCTTGACATTGAATCCTTTGATCATACCTACAACAGTCTTGGCGATTCCTTTTCCATGGAGGGTATCCATGTGGCGGGCAGTGCTTCAGGCACGCCTGAAGATCCTTTGACCTGGGAAATGAGCGGCAGTTTTGCAATTGGCGATCTTGACACCATTCCTGCAGCCGTTGATGTCGGCAGCACTGAAACAGGCCAGGCAATGGTGATCATGAGCCTTCCCATGGCAGGTTCCATCAGGGTTGAAGATATCTCATTGAGTGGCAAGTCCTTTGGTCCCATGGTTATTGACGATATCACTGCCCACCGGCTGACCATAGGCTTTGGGATGTAACAATCTTAAGGTGGATTGCAAAAAAAATACTGTTTAGTTTTGCAATTACATTTTTGTTCTTTGACAATGCGGGCAAAGAGTAATTCGAGTTTAAGCTAAACCTGTCGTAAGGCAGGGACAGAAAGCCACGGGTCCACATGGTGTGGACAGCCGGGTTACCATAAGAAGAGGCCAAACCTGTCGCAAGGCAGGGACGGAAAGCTGCGGGTCCGTTGTAAACGGGCAGCCGGGCTACCTCCAAACAAAGCCAAACCGGGAGTAATCCCGGGACGGAAAGCTGCGGGTTCGTTTTCACAACGGATAGCCGGGCTATCAGCATTTTATGCTGGAGGAGCGCTTATGAAAAAAGTAATATTGATAGTCGCGATGATGTTAATATCGGGTTTCCAGTCAGCAATGGCCCTTACCCCGATGACCGATGAGAGTCTGGGAGCAATTACAGCCCGGACTGGAATTGGGAATATTCTCAGTCTCAATGAAATTCCCCTGGGAAATTCAGGCCTGGGCAATGTTTTTAATTTTGCAGAAGGCATGGTTGAGACCGAGATTAAAATTGAGGATGCGGTCATTGACATTGATCTTCTTGAAATCTCTTTATTGAAATCAAAGAACTTTTCTTTGGGAAACCTTAGTATGAACGGAATCCATATGGAAGTGGGAAGTGTCAGTATTTCCATATGGAAACACTAAATTCGGCTTATTCTTTGCCCCATTGCCTCCGTTTTTACCCTGTCCCGGAACCCGATTTAAAACAAATTCCCCATCCAATTAAACATGGCTCCGACTGCTTCGTTGAGAAGAGAGGTCGGGGCACTGATTTTCAATCCGACTAAATATATATCAAAGTTTTGTTCATAGTCCAGTCCGGCATAGGGGGAGTAAATAAGATGGGTAAATTCCGTATTGTTCATGTGCTCGCTTTCGTTAACGTTGATTTTTAAAACATCAGATTTTAAATAGGATGCAGACAGATCGATGGTCAGACCGTTTTTAAACCCGATACCGATTCCGGCACTGTATACGTCCCAGTCCGGGAAATTCCATATGGTATCAAAATGCTCGGCGGGCACCGAGGAAAATCGTTTCTCATATCCCATTCGAAGGGTCAGCCAGTCCATGGGGGTGATTTCAAGGCCAATGCCGAAATTTAATGAATCTTCCAGGTTGCGTTTCAGTACAAAGTCCCTGGCCCCCTCTTGGTAGCCGAGAATCCTGGCAATCTGGAGGGCCTGAATATCCTGGTCAAACATCAACCGGTCTTCAGTTCTGGCGGACCACTGGGCCCAGTTTAAATCAAACAGAATGTTTACAAAACTGACAGGTTTTATACTGATCCCGCCCTGGATCATCTGGGGAATGTTCATTTCAGTTGTAAAGGTGCCGGTCTGGGCTGCCACGGGATTTGTCGGCAGTTCGAGTATGAGAGAGGTTACATCAAGAAGGAGGCTGGATCCGAACCATCCCACCGTGTTCTGGAAGGAGTCGGAATAGCTCATGTTGTAGGTCCCGTTAATCTCCTGTTTCACTTCAGAATGATATACAATCCCAAAGGAGAACCAGGAATAGGGATCCCAGAGAAAGCCCAGGTTATAGCTGGGGGCAAAATTATCCTCACCGGAAAGGTCCAGTGTGGCGATGCTTTCATGGGGGTGGATCCCGCCTCCGAACCAGGGCGGAGGCAGGGTCAGGTCTGTAATCACAGGGATGCCAAGCTCTTCGGTGATCTCTCCCAGGATATGGGTAAGGGCCACCAATTGATTGGGCAGCCGGGTGTCCGTATACATTCCCATGGCAGATGAACCAAAACCCACGGACAGGCCAAAGGACATGGTGGGGGTTGCCTGGAAACTGATTGAGGGGGACAGGGTCATGTGTTGCCAATACACCTCGCTGACACCGTATCTCAGGGGATTGTCCTCTCCTTCCCGGGCAAATCCCCCGACCAGTGGGGAATATATCCCAAAGGCAAAGGTCCATTTAGATCCCGGGGAACGAAGGGATATGCCGCCGCCGGTGGGCATGGCAACGCTTGAGGGCAGGGTAACCGTGTCACCGTAACCCGGTATGTATGCCACGATACCTGTTACTTCCCCTGAGGTATCAGCAAGGGGGTCCAGGTAATCACCGGGCAAAAAATTCTCCCACTCAGAATTGGTTTTGAACCGGGATTCCATGTCAATGCCGATCCCTGAAATCGACATACTAATAAGGCTGTCCTCCTTAATATTGGAAAGCCCGGCCGGATTGTAGTGGATGGACATGATGCCAGGCGGGTCTGCGGTAACGGCGTTTCCCAAAGCCATTGCCCTGGCGTCTATGACCAGCTGTTCATGCATGGATGCCTGGAGGATCCCCGGCTTGAAAATAAGGGCAAGCCCCAAAATCCATCCCCCCAGGATAGCCATGGATAAAAGAAACTTTGCAGGTCTGCGGTTCACAGGGCAACCTCCCAAAGGGGTAATGGGGAATCAGGCAATATCTATTCCTTTTTCTTTGACAGATCAAAATTAAAGGGGATTCTGCATGAGAATGAAAAATCAGGATCATTATTGGTAAGGCCAACATTAAGCTTTAAACTAAGAGATCTGGCTGGTGAAATCCGCCAGCCAGCACCCAAACTGAAGGCAGACCGTGTGGAAGTGCCGCTGCTGAATGAATTGGCTATTTCCCAGTCATAATTATTTTCAGTGATGTAGGAGTAGGAGTAGCTGAAATTCATTGATACCTTGTAGGATATGGAATATGCCATACCGATACTTGCGCTGATGGTCTGTCCCAGTTCGACCTCCCTGAGAACATCACTGCCCCGGTGCTGGTTCAGGTCTTCAATGGGCAGATAATAGGTATAGAAAATACTGCCGTAAACCACCACGGGATCATGGTTTTTGGAAAAGCTTGCACCCAGAGACAGTCCATAGGCACCGTTTCCAGTTGATAGATCATTGTTGAGATCAATTTCATAGGGGCTGCGGCCCGACGGGAGAATGGCGTTTGCAAAAAGGATGGTGGTGGGAAATTTGCCGCCTGACGTAAAGGGCTGGTAACCCAGTCCAAGGGAGATATCTCCGATGTCGGTTACACTTTTGGATTGGCTGGTCCCGGTGCTGTCATATTTATAGATAAAGGGAAGATTGATATTCAGGGCCAGGTTGTCCAGAATTCCATATTCCAGATAAAAAGAGTTGTTCAATGTATGGTTGACTTCCTGCTCAACCGAAGAGATCTGTGAGATGATATCGTAGGAGTTATAGCTGTAGTTAAAACGGTATTCCAGCCCCAGGGTGTTGTTTTGCCGCAGGGTGTATTGACGTCCTGCGGCCGAGAGTATTTCAGATTCTTTTTCCTCTTGCTCGGTTCTAGTGGGGGCAAGTTTTTTCCGGACATCTGTTTCTTCCCTCAGTTTTTTGATTTCATTCTCCATGGCCTTTATTCTCTGCTCCATGGCCTCGCTTGTTACTGCTTTTTCAGTGGTAGTTTCTTCGGCCATGGCCCTTTGAACCCAGGGGTTAACCATTAGAACAGTACAGAAGATGATGGCGGCAATACCTTTTCTCGGTAAGAATCCTGTGGGTTGATTTCTATGCGGTTTCACGGTGCTGGTGGGTCTCCTTTTAAATTTATCTTTTATAGATATTCATGGGGCCTGGGCCGTTTTGAATATGCCGGTCCATTGGTGCCGGGTGCTGCCAGAGAGGATCTGACATTAATGTCATAAGATCGTCTTCTTCAATAATTCTCAAGTCATTTTCAGACAGGGCCAGGGTATTCCATGATGCTGCCTTGTCATCGGAAACAAGAAAGATCACATGTTCATACCATTTGTCTTCAAACTCGCTGATGGTAAAACTGATATTTCCCCTCCAGGGATCCGCCAGAAAAACGTGGCCTTTGTATACTCCTTTGAAAACCACAAAGTGTCTGTAGTCAAATATTTTGATGGGCAGAATACCAGGCTGTTCCAGTTCTTTAAGGTCTGCCAGGCTTGCCTGGTATCCATTCCCCTGGTAGCCGATCTTTTGGACGAATCTTTTCATGTCCAGAAGGGAAAACGCACGTCTCTGTGCAATCAGCTTTGCATCCCCGTATTCCAGCAGCCCCTGGATGATCTGGCTTTCCTCAAAATTTTCCCCGAACTGGCCGTTCAAAAGGGTGGAAAGGGCTGCCGATCCGCAGCTGAAATCAAAGGCCTGTTTGGAAATGCCTTTGGATGAGAGCTCTTCCATGGGTGTGACCTTTGTCTGCATGACAGCGGTTTGAGCCGTGCCGGTCATCACATCCAGGGTTCCCTTGGGAGTTTCATCCATGAAAAAGATCTGGCTGAAAAGCCCGGCAAAAATAATAAATGCTGCCAGAATATGCATGTCTTCCTCTCAATTTGTTAAATGGATTTTTATTGGATTATTTTTAAGGATCATTTGACAGGGATCTTTACATCAATCCTGGTAAATTCAACCCCGGAGGGGGCCATTACAAGGGTATGAAATTTGTCCGGCCCGTCAAAGACTAAACCTGCACCTTTAAGCCCGCCGCCGTACCGAAGTTTGCCCTCCTTATGGTCAACGGAAATCAGCCATAAACGATCTTTTTTGGCAAGATAGGTAATATGCTTTGAATCCGGGCCGAAGCTGGGAATGGATACCCCGTCGTAGAGGGGACCTTCCCTTCCATCCAAAACCACTGTCCATTGCCGGCCCTTTTTGGCCATGTAAAGCATCCTTGTCCCGTCGGGACTGAAAACCACAGGCCTGATATCATCATAGCCAGGGCCTTTAACCCCGTTGACAACAACATGGAGTTTCTGGTTTTCAAGAATGATATAAGCCGTCTTTGAGGAATCTGCACTGGTGCTTGATAAACCCACCTTTTCATAGGCAGGGCTTTCTCCCTCCGGGGAAACCATTACCCAGTCGTCACCTTTTCTGGCGCTGTAGATGTATTGACTTGAATCCGGGCTGAAATTGAAAAAAGCAATTTCGTCAAACCCAGGGCCTTTTTTGTCATTGCAGACCATGGCCCATTTTTTATCCTCTATGGCAAGATAGGCAAGATGTGATGAATCCGGGCTGAAAATGGGGGTGGCAACACTGTCAAAGGAATTTCCAGGTTTTCCCTGGTCAACCATGAACCATTTTCCTTTGTTTTTGGCAGCATAGGAAAGGCGCTTTGAATCCTGACTGAAGGAAAACATCCCGAGTTTTTCATAGCCCGGGCTTTCCTTGCTGTTTTCCACCATGAAAAACTTGTCCTTTATCTGGGCGGTATAGGCGATTTTGGAGGCGTCGGGGGAAAACACCGGCGGGTTGACGCCGTCATAGGGTTTATACTCTTTTCCATCCACGACCATCTGAAATTTTTTGTCCCTGTATGCAACATATGCTACACGACTGCTGTCGGGACTGAAGCCAGGGCTTGTAAATTTATTGACAAGCCCTGGCCAGCCGGAACCTAGCTTGCCGTCCACAACCAGAAAATACTGTTTTCCCTTCTTTGCAATATAGAGGAATCTTGACCCGTCAGGGCTGAACTTGGGCGCATCAACCAGATCAAAGGCCGGGCCTGTAATTCCGTCCAATATCATATGCCATTTTCCATTTTTTTTGGCAGAAAAGGCAATGCGGTCACCGTCGGGACTGTAAACCGGCGTCCCCCTTCCTATGCCGTCAAATTGCTCCCGGGCAACACCATCAATCAAAACGGAAAATTGATCCCCATTTTTGGCAACCACTGCAAAATGGGTTGAGTCTGAATTGACTTTGAGGGAAGGGATAAATATCTTGTGTTCCCCCCGGAGGCGCCAGAGGGAGGTTTCTTTTTCAGTGAAGATCTCGGAGGCGGGTTTGGCCTGGCCTGTGTCTGTTAAAACCATCACAAGCAAGGTAAAAAAAAGGGCTTTCATGGTCGGCCAGAATTTAAAAAGCATGGTTTTTCCAATCAATTAAGAAGTTTTAAGTCAAATGGGAACAGCACATGTTTCAAATCAGAGATTCTATTTATTTCACCCCCAGCTTTTTCATCCGGGCGGACAATGTGGTGCGCCCGATATTTAACACTTCAGCAGCCCCTCCCGGGCCGCTTATTTTTCCGTGGGTTTTGTTCAGTACATGCTGGATATAGCGCCGGTTGAGATCATCAAGTGTCGGTTCATCGGCAAAAATTTTGGGGTGGTCCATTTTTAAGTTGTTGGGCTGTATTTTTACTTCAAGGGGCTGGTTTGAAGTTGACATGATCACAGATTTTTCCATTACATTTTTGAGTTCCCTGACATTGCCGGGCCAGGGATAATCCAAGAGGATTTTTTTTGTCCTTGAACTTAAACAAAGTCCTTGTTTGCCATATTTTTCAATAAAGTTGTCAAGGTATTTCCCTGCAATCAGAAGGATATCTTTTCCCCGTTCCCGTAAGGGGGGGATGGTAAAGGAAAAGAGGTTCAGCCGGTAATACAGGTCTTCACGGAAACGGCCTTTGCAGGCCTCCAGTAATAAGTCGGAATTGGTGGCGCTGACCAGGCGGAAATCAGAATGAATGTGCTTGGTCCCGCCAACCCGGTAGAATGTTTTTTCCTGTATGGCACGCAGCAGTTTAACCTGCATTGTAAGGGGCATTTCACCTACCTCGTCGATGAACAATGTACCGCCGTCAGCTACCTCAATCAGCCCTTTTTTTTGATGATCGGCACCTGTGAAGGAGCCTTTTTCGTGGCCGAAAAGTTCGCTTTCAAAAAGTCCCTCGGGAATTGTGGTAATATTGATGGTGACAAAGGTGTTTTTCCTGCGATTGCTTTTATGGTGAATGCGCCGGGCAATTAGTTCCTTGCCCACACCGGTTTCACCGACAATAAGGACCGGTGTATCCGACTGGGCAGCTTTATCCACCTCTTCTACCAGGTCCGTCATGATGTTGCTCTGGTAAATGATACCTCTCCTGCCGGATCTTGTTTTGTCCTGGGAATTATTATTTTTTTTTGCAGTCTTTTCCTTGATGCTTCTATAGCTCATCCCCACTTCCACATAGGAACTGATGTGGCGGATCAACTTGTCTGCCAGATTGTTTTCACCGATAAAAAAGTCAAACCCGGTGTGGGAGTGAAACCTGTCGTGGAAAAGGACGGCCTTGAGTTTTCCGTCAATGGTCAAAGGGAGGCAGATGGTTGAACTGACAGGGTTTTTTTTGTCGGCCTTGGTATCAAGCCCATGGGTATTAACAATGAAATGCTTTTTTTTAAAGGCAGTCAGAACCAGGTTAAGATTATATTTAAACCCGTCACTTGAAACCTGCTTTTGGGTCAGATTAACAGAGGCTTTTAGCTCTGGTGTTTTTGTAAATTTTCCTTTTTTGAACCAAAACAGGGCCCCCCGTTTTGCCTCAAAAAGATTGTTTGCAATCATCACCAGCCGGGACATGGGATCTGACTTGTTGATAATGGGAAATATGGCTTCAACAAGTTCAATATATTTTTCCCTGTATTGATTTTCAGAGTTTAAGAAAAAACTGTTTTTGTGCAAAAATCTGTTTACTGAATCAGGATGAGTGTCCTTTTTTTTAAATCGGATCATTGTTTCCCCTTTCCAGGATATCATATTAATTCCCACCCCATGTTCTGGAAGTTGAGAAAAGTTATCAAGGCAAATTCAGGTACAAAATCGTATTTCCACACATACAGCTACATCCAGATTCAGAATCAAGAACGACGTTACTATCGTTGGCTGTCGATCGTCGACGTGGGGCCGATGGTACAATACTATTTTTTGGGATGTCAAGCTTTTTTATGGTTTGCCCGGGGTGGGTCAACTTCGCAGAAGTTTAAGGCAGAAGGGTGGAACAGGATATGGCAAAAAATCTAAAAATCATTCCCAGAGCCGGATTTGGCGGTTCAGGAGGGAAAAAAAACAATGTCTAAGCCAGGGAAGAATCCACAAAAAAATGTCTTGGAAATATTATCATTTACTATTTTTTTACAGCATTTTTATCAACTTCAATACAGGTTATGAATGAATTTTTTGACACATTTAAAAATTCTTTGAGGGTGGCGGCATAGTTATGGTAATCTTTTTTTTGGGTATATTCCAGCATTTTTGGAATATGAATACAGCCCTCTTTCAGGAGGGCAGACGACATTTCAATGGCTGCATACTGAATTCGCTGGGCAGCCGGCGCCAGTTCAAAGGCGATTTTTTCAATGATTGGATTGTCTGCAATTTTAAGAAAGGTATGGGCAAAGGCAGTAAAGTTTTTTATATAGGCATCATAATCGCAGTTTTCCCCGTTTTTTACAATTTCTTCATTTAAAGATGCCAAATCATTAAGATGATCATTGGTTATTTTTTCAAGAACTGTCGGAAAGGAATATATAAAAATCATGTTTATGGCATCAAACAGGTTGTGAACATATTCAATAGTTAATTCTGGTACTTTGTAACTGCCGCTTTGCTCTTTTTCCACAAGTTTCTGTTTTTCAAGTATGTGAAGGGCGTCCCTGACCGGACTCCGGCTGACACCCCATTCAGTTGAAATCTGTGTTTCCATTATAATGTCCCCGGATTTGAGTTCATTTTGGATGATCTTTTTACCGTAAATATCTGCCAGCCTGTCTGAAAGGTTTTCTCGCTTCAGCCTCTTCATTCCAATGTCCTTGCATAATATATGTTATATTCCCTGGCTGTTTTTACTAAAAAAAGTCAGCCAGGGCATCAGATATCAATAGTTATTTGTACAATGGTTATTCCGGATTGATCGCATATCCTTGGTTACGGATTGCACGAAATGACTATAGCCTAAAAAAAAAAAATTTTTAAGTTATTTATAAGATTCCGGTAAAAAAGGAACTGTAATAATTGAATGCAAGGTGCTGTGGCCGGTATTTGGACATGGTTGCAGCCTTACTCCAGCAGCCAGGATTCATGGTTGTAAATGGTGAGGAGCACAGGGTAAAGAATGGTGTTGATCTCTTTTTTCTTGGTTGTAAGCTGCCCCTTGCCGAAAACCAATTCACTTCTGAACAGCTCAGGGGTTAAAAATTTAGTGTCTATGGAAAATTTCAGGGTGGTAATTCGATCCATGATTTTGGTTTTTTTTATGGCAGGATGCCAGGCCAGATACCAGCCCCAATCTCCGAAACTAGGCACATTCTCATGGAAGGGAAGGGTGGTGAATCCTGCGGCTTCAATGGTCCGGCCAATGCACAAAAAGCTTTCCTTTGCAAGATAGGGGGAGGTGGACTGAACCACCATTAGTCCGTTCTGGGACAAATGCTGTTTGATTTTTTTATAAAATTGCTTGGAATAGAGCTTGGCAAGCTCGGGGGTGGAAGGATCGGGCATGTCCACGATGATAACATCCCAGTATCCGGCGATTTCCCCAAGAAATTTGTCTGCGTCAATATTCATCACCTTCACATCGGCCAGGTGGCTGGTGGAAAATGACTTGTCATCGGGAGATTCATCATCGTGTCCTGGGTTCTCTGCTGTATCCATATAAATTTGCCGGTCCGGACCCGGGATTACACCTTTTCCCGACAGGATACTGATTCTGGCATCTTTAAAGGCATTCTGGTTGATCCGGGTCAAGAGGGGGTTGCTAGCGGCAAGGGCTGTCATGGTCGGGTCCAGATCCACCAGCATCACCTCTTTGACCTCCTTATATTTTAGGACTTCCCTCAGGGCGCACCCGTCTCCTCCCCCCAGAATAAGAACCCGTTTTTTTACCTTGGCCAGGGCCATGACCGGGTGGACCAGGGGTTCGTGGTAGCGTACCTCGTCAATGCTGCACAATTGGAGGTTGCCGTTCAGGAAGAGGCGGGTTTCATCAAAGGGCTTGTAACGGGTGATGACAATATGCTGGTATTGGCTTGTCTGACTATATACAATGGGATCATCATAGAGGGGTTGTTCGATTTTGACCTGCCAGTCCCGGTTGTTCAGGTATCCGTAAATGATGGC
This sequence comes from Desulfobacteraceae bacterium, assembly GCA_003353855.1. GTDB lineage: Bacteria > Desulfobacterota > Desulfobacteria > Desulfobacterales > Desulfobacteraceae > NBML01. The sequence goes on along the minus strand of PIVS01000020.1, from coordinate 1,434 downwards.
AAACAGGGTGAACCCCATGAGAAGAGAGAGGAGTATACTTTTCGGGATCAGTTTTGTGCGGGTAAAATAGACAAAGGTGACCAGGGCCAGGAAAAAATTCATGCCCGCGGTTAAAAATGCAGCTTCCTGGATGGGAGTATACCGAAGAAGGACAAAAACATAAATTAAAGACCCAATGAGGCTGCCGATGTAATCGGCCGAGAGAATATTGCCAAGATTTGTGGACAACTCGCTGCTGTAATCGTTATTGATCCGGATAATCACCGGAATCTCAAGTCCGATCATTATGCCGATAAGGCTGACAAAAAGGTAGAGAACCAGACTATAGTGCCCGGTATATCCGTAGGACAGGTAGGTGAGGGTTGGGGAAAACCCGCCTGCCAGGGCCAGGGTGATCTCAATGCCGATGAAGGTATAAATCAGATATGGTTTTGAAATTCTTGCCTGGATCAGGCTGCCGAATCCCATCCAGAACATCATGAGGCCGATGACCATGGCCCATTGCTCAAAGGCGTTTCCAAGGATCATGGAGGCAAGGCTCGCCTGAATATACTCAAGGATGATGCCGCAGGCGCCGCTGGCAAACATGCAGGCGCAGAGCAGGAGCGAAGCAAAGTTAAAGGTTTTTTGCTCTGGTGTCATTTCTTTTAAGTAGGCAATTACATGGAATAGGCAATGATCACGGCAACCGCTGCAATGGCACTTTCCACAACGATCAGTGCCGCCACATTCTGGTCCTCTTTTATTTCTGTTGTCAGGTTGGTTGTGGGCAGCAGGATCCGGTCAATGAGGCTTCTGAAAATCAGGAGCATGACCATGCCGTACACCGTGTAAATTCCAAAACCTGCCAGATCGTTTCCCCATCCGGTAAAGGGGCCTGAGATGCTTCCCATGAGGATGATGCCAAGGGCAATGAGGATTCCGCCCATGCCTATTCCGGCGGCCGTATTGTTCTGTTTGATCTCTTCCCTGACATTAAAGGGGGTGATCAGTTCATAGATAAAACCAAAGGCCAGCAGGGCCATCTGCCCCAGGATAAAAAAGAGGACAGCACTGACAAGGGACTGGAAAAAGGTGCCGCCACCACCGGAGAGACTGCCGTTGAGGATAAATCCCGTGGCAATGTACATACTGGCTTCCACCGTGCCCAGGGCCGTGTTTCCGGTTACCTTTCGCCCGTCAGCCAGGGTGAACTCCTTGATGCATTCAACATCATTGTTCAGGTGGCCCATCATGATATAATCATTGAGGAACCGGGAGGAAAAAAGAAATCCAGTAATAATAAGGCCATCCACGATGAGCTGGATCAGGTCCAGGAAGAATCCCCCCGAGGTTCCGGACAATGCGCCTGAAAGGGCAATGGCAATGCCCAGATAAAGTCCTGCCCGCCGCAGACCGACTGCCAGGTTGCCGTCATCAATATGGCGGTCATCA
>PIVS01000875.1 GCA_003353855.1 Desulfobacteraceae bacterium | reverse complement strand
TTGGATCAGCCAATTTTGGAGCTTTGACTGCTTTTACTTTTTCTGCCATTAGAGGTTCCTCCTCTTGATTGTATATATAAGGATTGTGCACTCAATAAATTTAAGTCGCACAATGTGTTACTATTAACTTGCTCTTTTATGAATGCTGTCAAGATTATCAATAAGTCTTTCAAGCATAGATTTATTAACACTTGCAGCTGTCTTTTTAACATCCGCTTTAGGAGCAGCAGAACGATCTGCAGCATGTTTTGCTCTATCAGCAGCACGTTTTTCTTTTAGTTCTGCTTCTGCAGTTTCACGAGCATTTGCTTCATCAGTTTCTGCTTGTTTTGCAGCTTCTTCCTTGGCTTTTGCGTCAGCTTCTGCTTTGGCTTTAGCATCGGTTTCAGCCTTTGCTTTTGCTTCAACATCGGCTTTGGCTTTTGCTTCTGCATCTGCTTTAACTTTAGCATCGGCTTCAGCTTTTGCTTTTGCTTCAGCTGCGGGATCAGCAGCAGGAGCGGCTTTTTTAGCAGGAGCAGCTTCAGCTTTTGGTGCAGCCTTTGCAGCTACAGGTTTTGCAGCAGCTTTAGGAGCGGCTTTTTTAGCAGGTGCTGCTTTTTTAGCAGGTGCTGCTTTCTTTTTCTCTTCTTCAATTGTCAGATCAGCTTTAGGTGCCATTCCGGCAAAATCAATCTCTACATCATCTAAACGTTTAGTAATGGGTGCAACATCCATTGCAGATCCACCATCGCTTAGAAGATCAATATATGCTTTGGCGAGTTTGATAGATTCTGGATGACGCATCATCAAGATACTGGATCCCGCGAGGCAATAAGAAACTGCACCAACAGCTTCCATCATAATTGCTCGTTTTTCAGGGTCACCAAGTTCAGGTGCATCTTCAACTGTTAGTTTGGCTTCTTTACATTTCCAAACTTCGTTGCCTAAGTTATTGATCATTGGATTTTGAAGTTTATCATCACCCTGGGTCATGGCTGCCATTGAAAGACGTTCCATTACAGAGTATGAATATTCAAGACCATATCCCAAACCACCAGTTGTTGGATCAACAATGACTTTGTCTAAGGATACACCCAAATTTTCAAGAAGAATGTTAACCTGTTTTGCAAGGTTGACATCAATTGGAGATGAAGAGATGATAGTGTGGCCATAACCCATGGCAGCCGCACCGATTCCTTTGTGGTTCTTTTCTTCTACAGGTCCGATTGTCAGATTGTCGCCTTCGCAAGCTTCACAAACTTTTTTAAGAACTTCTTCATCCTTTGCAGGAACTGCGCATCCCCATACAATCAGGGGAACATTGATTGCACCAAGAACTTTTTTAACAGTGGCTGCAGCATCATCAGCACTTGCATCCTTATCATTAGGATCAGTGCTTTTGAGTTGAAGTACGATAGCTTGTGCATCATATTCTTCCACACATTTCTTTGCCCA
>PIVS01000317.1 GCA_003353855.1 Desulfobacteraceae bacterium | reverse complement strand
GCGCTTGATATCATAAAGAACTGAAAAGTTTATTTCTCAGCAGAAATTACGTCTACGAAAAAAAACGGGACGTCAATGACTACGGCTGCTTAACCTGTTTACGTGGTAAATATGGGTTAATAAGGTATCTAAAAGAACACTTAATGTAACTGTTTAGTTTCAAAACGGAGGAAAATCTGTAAAACAAAAAACCTGACAGCCAACTAAAAATCCAAGATGCCAATCATTCTCAACGCTCACAGCGATATTAAAAGAGTATACTCTGGAGGTATATTTAAATGAAAAAGATTCAGCTTTCTATGATCATCATTCTTATTGTTGGTTTTGTAGGAATATCAGGTGCAGCATCCCTGGATATAAACCAGACTGGTGTAACATTAAGCGGTACAGACGGAATAAAAGATCAAACTGGAAGCTATGTAACCATACCTCCAGGCGGGATCATTATGTGGTCCGGCACTATCTCCACCATTCCCTCGGGGTGGGCATTGTGCAACGGGGCGAACGGCACTCCAAACCTCACAGATAGATTTGTAATTCCTGCGGATGCTGATTCTGGAGGAACTAATAACATCGGGTCCGGGGGGTTGGACAGTCCAACTTCATGGACGACAAATACCAGTGTCGGTAATCATACATTAACTGCTGCCGAAATGCCATCACATACCCATGGGGATGGGTCACTTACCACAAATACTACGGGCGCTCATGTCCATAGTGATATAGGTTCAGCCCCTTCTTATAACGCCAATTCTGGCCCCGACAGTAAGCAAAGATGGAGTGGAACACATAATACCGGGTCTGCGGGTAACCACTCTCATACCATTTCCGGGAGTACCGGTTCAGCTGGGTCAGGCGGCGCACATAGCCACCCCACGACCCAAGATACTTACGCCCCCAAATACTACGCCTTGGCTTATATAATGAAACTTTAAGGTTGAGGCATTTTTATAGGCCTAACCGCTTCTTATATAAAATATGCAAAATACTATCTGTTTTGAGGATACCATGAAAAAAACCATTAAAATCACAGCCTGGATTTTGTTATTTAGTTGCCTCTTTTCCCCTGCTTTTGCAAACGGCTTAACGGTTGATCCCAACGGGAAGATCGGTATCGGCACGGAAGAGCCTTTATCAGAGTTGGATGTGCGGGGAGCCATCACCTCTGGGAACGGGCCGGGCACAAAAACCTATAATGTACTTAATTATTTTTCCGGTGAGAAAACTCAAGATAAGTATATTCATTTAAAATTGCCATTCAACCCGGCTGTAGCCAGCGATATGTTCCATATAACCGTCAGGGGGTATGCCTATTACTCAGCCCAAATTATTGACTTAACTTATGTCGGATATGCATATAAAACATCTAATACCATCAAAAATTCAGCTATCCAAAACCCGTCAGGTAATTTTAGTCCCCTCATTTACAAAGGCTCGGACAATTATGTGTATCTCAGGTTTAAGCCCCCAAACTTATTCTATTTAACCTTCTCTGTGGACTCCATGTATGTCGGAAACGGGCGGGTTATAAAGCCCGGGGAAATAGAGGCAATCAGCTCTACATCTGCAACGCTTTGAGGTGTTTTGTTAAATTAAAACGATGAATTAAGAATATTTACTCATTCAGGAGCTGGAGAATGAAAAAAGCAAAGCTATTTTTTCTATTAATTGTATTGGTTTTGATTTCAAAGCCGTTAATGGCGGCAGCACCCAACACCCTTGTCCTTGAAAATCAGACCATCTCAGATGGCCAGGTCCTGGAATACTATGCCTATGAGAACCTCACGGCAGGACCAAGTTATGTCATGGAATCGGGTAGTGAGGTCACCCTGCGATCCAGCGGCAGTGTGACATTGGCCCCGGGGTTTAGCGCCCAGTCAGGCAGCAAACTGGTTGTCGAGATTGTTGCTGAGCCTCCCAATTTTGCTCCAGTGGCAGCGGCTGTGGCTGTGACAACCGATGAAGACACCCCTGTTGTCCTCCCGTTGTCGGCAACAGACGAAGATCTGGATCCTTTGACTTACCATATAGTCACAGATCCTGCACATGGTACTTTATCCGGAACCTACCCTGATATGGTTTATACCCCGGCCTTAAATTTTAACGGGACAGATACACTTACATACAAAGCCAACGACGGCAGGTCTGATTCAAATACTGAAACCGTTACCATTACAATTGATCCAATCAACGATGCCCCTGAATCCTTTGCCGACACCTTTGCAGTAAACGAAGACAATCCTTTGACCCTAAGCCCACCCGGCATTCTTGCAAATGATTCTGATACAGAAGGCTCTTCCCTTGGGGCTGTTTTGGTTGATTCACCCTTAAACGGAACCCTCACCCTAAACAATGACGGGTCATTTGACTTTGATCCCGACTTAAATTTTAACGGCACAGACACCTTCACCTACAAGGTTACTGATGGTGAACTGGAATCAAATATCTCCACGGTCTCCATCATCGTAAATCCAATTAACGATGGTCCAGTTGCTGTTAATCAAATCATTGGTCTGGCGGAAGATACCCCAACGGCTATCACCCTGGCCGGAAATGATATTGAAGGGGATCCCCTGGCATTTGCCGTCACGGCCCAGCCCGGACACGGCACCCTTTCGGGCACAGCGCCGGATCTCACCTATACCCCTGATCAAAATTATTCAGGACCGGATTCTTTCACATTCTCAGCAGATGATGGAAACGTAAGCAGCGGTGGGACGGTCAGCATCAATATTAGTCCGGTCAATGATGCGCCGGACGCAGGTAGCGACAGCTTTTCCATGCATGTGAATACTGTACTGAATATTTCAGCCCCGGGTGTACTGGGTAATGACCTTGATATGGAAAATGACACCCTTACGGCATCCTTGTTAACCGGCCCTGCCAACGGGACCCTGGCATTAAACACTGACGGGTCTTTCACATATACGCCGGGTATAGACTTTTCAGGCACGGATTCTTTTTCCTATAAAGCCAATGATGGAACAGCAGACTCTTTTTCTGCAACGGCAACCATAAATGTCACGGTTGTTCCGGTTGCACACCAGCAGTCTGTTACCACTTCTGAAGATACGGATCAACCCATAACACTGACGGGAGCGGACCAATTCAACAATCCGATCACCTATACCATTCTTACCCATCCTACAAACGGTCTGCTTTCCGGGGCTTCGCCCAGTCTGACCTATTCCCCGGATACGGATTACACCGGGACCGATTCATTTACCTTTAAAGTAAATAACGGAATGGAAGATTCTGCCCCGGCTGTTGTTTACATCACCATTACGCCGGTGAATGATCAGCCGATAGCAGTTGATGACAATATCGAGACTGATGAAGATACCACCCTGACATCCCACAATCTCTTATTGAACGACACAGACGTTGAGAATAATGCTTTAACCATTGCAAGTTTTACCCAGCCTGCAAATGGATCCATAACAAACAATGGGGACGGCAGTTTTACTTATGCGCCAGCAGAGAATTTCAATGGACCCGACCTGTTCATCTATATTGTAAATGACGGTGAAATAAACTCGGAACCGGCCACAGTGAATATCCTTGTAAATGCTGTAAACGATCTTCCAATTGCAGGGGCACAATCCCTATCAACCCCGGCCAATACTCCCCTTGATATTCTGGTCACAGGTTCAGACATTGAAGGAGATCCCTTTAGTTTTGAACTGGTGGACAGCCCGGCACAGGGAGCTCTGTCCGGCACCCTGCCGAATTTGACCTACACACCCAACCAGAATGTATACGGTGATGACTCATTTTCATTCAGGCTAAAGGAGGGTGAACTTTACTCAGAAAAGGCCATTGTCGCCATCCATGTGAAAACACCCAAACCCGAGGCCTTCTTGAGCGGTTCAACTGCCCTGGTGAGTACTGGCGGTTCCGTCACCTTGACATGGTCAACCCTGTTTGCAAATCAAGGAGTCACCATCACCCCGGACAAAGGATCGGTTGCGGAGAGCGGCAATACAACCCTTTACCCGGCTGATACCACAACCTATACTTTAACGGCAACAGGCGAAGGCGGGGTTACCACCAAGACCTTTTTGGTGGAAGTGGACCATCAGGCCCCGGTTGTGGTGGGGTATGATCCCCCTGACAACGGGCAGGTCAATCTTGAAACCCTGGATACCGGTATCCGGGTGACCTATTCCGACAACATAGGCATTGCTTCCGTACAATTGTACAGGCTTGAGGGAGATACCCCGACCGATGTCACCGGCTTGGCCATAGTAAACGGCAATGTCGTCAACCTTGATATCTCAGCACTTCCCGACGGCTATTACCAATACAAAGTCATCATCACAGATACAGCAGGAAATGAGACAATACAGCTCCTGAATTTCACCATAGACAAAACACTGCCCGAAACCTTTGCCAGTGTTGAATCCGGCACCTTTGCCGCTCCCTTCACCCTTGACCTGACCTGCTCGGAAACAGCAACCATCTTTTATTCCACTGACGGGTCCCCGCCCTTTGAAGGCGGAACAAACACTCTGTCTGCATCGGCTCCTGTCACAGGACTTGAGATTGACCACAGCATGAACCTCCAGTTTTTTGCCAAGGATGAATTCGGGAACCGGGAACTCGTTCAAAGTATGGTGTATCTATTTGACGGACGTCCGGATGCCCTGTCCGGGATTACGGCAATCTATACGGATCCCAATGTTGATATCACCTGGGATCCATCTGCCGATGCAGACACATACAGGATATACAGGGCATTGAGCCCGGTAGACCGCCATATTCTTGAACAAAGTATCCAGGGAGGATATGCACCGCCTGAAAAACTGATTTACTCAGATGCTGACATCCCTTCGGGAACGACATCCTACCAGGACACCGATGTCCTCCCGGGCATGACCTATTACTATGGGGTTATTCAAATAAACAGCAATGGCCAACAAGGCCCCATGGATGAGCTTGCATCTGTGTCGGTTCCCGAGGCAGGCACAGCCCTGGATGCAGAAGAGGCTAAGGCAAGGGCATTTGCCTGGCTTGAATCGGTACAGGATGTAACAGGATTCTGGAGTGACAAAAAGGAAACCCGGATGCTTGCCACAAGCCAGGTCCTGTCAGCCTATCAAAGATCCGGGCAATACGATCTGAACATTACATATGGCCTGTTCTACCTTCGGGGGCAATTGGCAGACAATAATGACTATTTAGCAAGAAAAATCCTGACCCTTCACGGGTTTGGTCAGAATGTGGATGTATTTGTAAACAAATTAATTTCCCAGGCCTACTTTGATACCACCGCCCTCAATGGCTGGGGCCTCAATGTCTATTATGCCCATGATGCCCTGGATACCGCGTTGGGCATATTAGCCGTAGATTGCCACAGTTCAATAACCTTCAATACTTTTGCAGCCCATCAATTGCAGACCAATACAGACCTCCAAAGCGCCGAGACCGGCCAGTTCGGATGGATCCCCAAAGGGACTTCAAGCGTGTATGTATCAAGTCTTGTGTATCAGGTCATCGATACCAGTTTTCCAGACCTATCCCCTGTTTTTGATCCCTCATGGATAACCGGTTCCCAGGCTGCAGACGGGTCCTTTGGCTCAGGTGTGATCGATACCAGTGCAGTTATCTTGCAGATGGATACTCTGCCCCCCACTCAAAAGCAGGCTGCCGTAAGCTATCTTATATCCCGACAGCAGGCCAACGGCAGCTGGGAAAGTGATCCATATATCACCGGGCTCTGTTTGGAGGCCCTGCTCAAATAATTTAAATCAATAGCTGAATCAGTACCTGAATTAAAAGCTAATCATTTTTCTTACAAAGGTGAAACTGACATGG
>PIVS01000019.1 GCA_003353855.1 Desulfobacteraceae bacterium | reverse complement strand
AGCCCCAGCCTTTGCGAACAAACAGTCCGTGGTTCCGACGGAATTGATCGACCCAATGCAAGATCCCATGATCGGAAAATAGAAACCGTGTTTGGCACTGTATCTTCAAACCGTATCGGGTATGGGAACAAGGGAGTGAATAGCTATTGGTGCGATCATGACGACCATAGAGACAAAAAAGTATTATTCCATGGGAAAAAATGCTATTCTATGAAAAAAAAAGTGTTATTCTATGAAAAAAAGGTGTTATTTTATGAAAAAAAAGTAACATTCCCCATGTGGAATGTTTTTAAATAGCAAAATTACCGTGATGATTCCTTGAACAAGAAGGCATCACATACATGGCATATAAGTTGCATTAAATTTTATAAAGTTAAAAAGCCACGTATTTATATCAAGGAGAAGTAAAAATGAGGATTCTATTAAAAATATATTTTACCTTTACAATTGTATCTGTTTTTACCCTTTGCCTTGTAGGTCAATCAGCTGCATTAATATTATCCGGTACTGGGTGGTCCACAAATACTATTGATGCATCCAACAGTTATTCAGTGACAACTGGAGGGGTTCAAGAAGCAAGAGAAATTTTAACAACAGTGCCCACGGATCTTGGTATGGATACTTATTATAATATTCATCAAGAGGGGTTAAATGAAAAGCAAAATTATACATTAACAGAAGATTTAAAATTAAATAAAGATGTTACAATTAAAAGCGGCGTTACAATAAATTCTCATTTGGTATTTTTCAATCATGCTGACGGAATAGCAGATAATCTTAAATATTCGTTTGCGGATTTTGATGTGGACTGGGTATTTGATTCAGTAATTCTTGGTATTACCTATGATCCACAAAGTGTATGGGAATATGAAAGCCGTTATTTAGGGCTTGATAATGTGGATTATGGATATGATGATTTTTATGATAATCCTAATGGAGTTAAAAGCTATTCTGGACGAGGAATAGAAAGTAAACGAGATTCTTATACAATTTCTGGAAATACACTTACTTTTAACTCTTTTGTACAACAGCCTGGTGATTATATGCGTATAATAACAGCCACACCAATTCCAGAACCGACAACGTCTCTTCTTTTTGGAATAGGTGCTCTTTTAATAAGTGGAGCAATGAGAAGACGGAATAATAGTTAGACTATAAATAGTTTTATACTTGGTTCCTAAATACAAAAAGCTCATATTCTAATGAATACGAGCTTTTCGTATTTATAAACAATATTAAAAATTTATTGAACTTTCCGCTACTTAATTTTTTTTTCCAGTTCATTATATTCGTCAGTCCAATTTGTTTCCCATTGTTGTCTAACCTCGAATATTTCGCTATAAAGTTCTTCCCTTTTATCAATAAAGGAATAAATAGCTTTTTGTATAGCAGAAACATCGGATTTAGCAAATATTGCACCTTTGGAAAAAAGACGTCTATTAGTTTTGGAATCTGAGATAATTAGAGGGATGTTTACGCCAATAGACTCGACAGAAGCACATAGTTGAACCATCCTTCGTTTGCTTAGCGTAATGACACCAAATGCATTGTTCAGTATATCTAAATACCTGTCCTCATCTATATAACCTAAAAATTCAATACCACGAACCTTTTCAAATCGTTTATAAAGGGTTAGATTTTTTTTAAAATTTCCAGTAATTTTGAATTGTATATTCAGGTTTGCGTATTTGCAGATATTTTCAAACGCCCCCAATGCTTCTTCAATAGGTTCATCATTACTGAAAGAAACAATAAATAAAATATATTTTTGGAACACGGATTTTTCAGGAAAATCAAAATCGGGTATTTTATCATGAAGCGTGTGAAATTTAATACTACTATATTTATTTTTAAGAAAGGATTCTAATTCATAGTTATGAATAATAACTGCGCTGGCAGATTTCAATACTGAGAAAAACATTGGGATATTTACCCATGGTGGTTCGAATGCGCTATTATGAGCGTCCACCACTAATTTTTTTTTGTAAAGTTTGCAATATATCCAACACACCATTGGACAGAAACTGGGGGGTGATTGAGCAAAAACAATATCTGGTTTGTATTTGAATAAATATCGAAGTGTTTGGGTGGATTTGAAAAGATAGTCTATCCAGAAAAAAAGATACCAAATATATCCACGACCTTTAATCAAACTGTTAATAAACACAGGGTCACAATTCATAAATTGACTTAGAATATCAGCCCGTTTGCAATAAGGTGCCCAGATGATAAAGCATGTTTTAGACTGTTTTTTCATCAGTTGTTAAATTTTCCTGTAAGTTCCCAGAAAAGAGCATTTAGATGCTTTTGAGTTTTTTTTTTGAATTTATCTCTAAGCAAAGGGCTCGTGCAGCAGTTGTATCTGAACAAGGCGTAAAAATATCTACTCAAATCATATAAGACCAAATAGAGATACCGGTAAATAAAAGAAGTTATAAATGAATAGTGTTTTCGAATAAAACGGGATTTGTTTTTTTGAAGTTCCGAATGCATGGCGAGATTTTGTTCAGTACTTTTGCCATGATGGTGGACAATATTTACCCTTGGATCATAAAGAATAGAAAAGCCCATTTTTTTTAACCTATAAAAAAGATCGGTTTCTTCCCCATATATAAAAAATTTTTCATCAAACATTTTGAGTTTGACAAAAAGTTCTCTTTTGATGATGAAAAAGGCTCCGGATGCCGCATCAATGTGATGGGGATGGTTGTATATGTCGATATTACAATGCCGAACAATTTCGCAAACCTGTGGGAGTTGGGGTAAAAAAAACGGAAGACCAAATAGCTCGCCCAATTGATTTAATAGGGTTGGAAAATTTCGAATAAAATCCTGGGTCGAATTATCCGGATAGATTAACCGGCCAAAAACAGCGGCGGTAGTCTTGTGATTTAAAGGGGATAACAACGGATCTATATTTTCAATGAGCTCAGTATCTGGATTGGCAAACACAAGAAAATCTGCGCAGGTTTGTTTAGCCGCCTGGTTTATAGCTCTTGCATATCCGACATTGTCAGGATTTGCAATTATTTTTATATCGGGAAAAAAATCCCCAACCTTTTCCACAGTATGATCGGATGATGCATTGTCCACTAAGATGATTTCATAATCCAATTTGGGAAGATGGGTATAAAGAGATTGTATACACCGAATGACCAAATGACAAACATTCCAACTCACTATAATGACGGCAATTCTCAAATTGTTTCCCCAAATCTCTATTTAAATTTTTGAAGCCAGTTTCCCAAATCCAATTGTGTGATTTTTTGAATACTCTGAATTTCATTTGCAGCATTTTCGATGGCAAAATCGGGAAGATGATTATAATCTACTTTAGATTTTTCATCCCGCCGGTTTTTTTTTAAATTCAATTGATTGATGGCGTTTTTTATTTTTGATCTATTATGCTCCGTCTGAACTATTTTACCCGCAAGTGTTCGGAACAATGATTTATTATAGATAAGATTTCGTAAAAAGGATGATTTCGGTGTACCGGAAGGGTTGCTTATTCTTGAACGATCAGCAATTTCGGAATCTGATTCTATTCCGATAAATCGACAAATTTCATCATAAGTATCGTCTGCCTTCCCGCTAATGAAAAGATCATCAAATTTAATAAATAAAAAATTGGAGTTTGGGAAAAGGTCAAGATACCGTTTTACCTGTTCAGTGTAATTCCCTCTTGAGAGGTAAGAATAATTTCTAATTGAAAATCCATCATCTTTTTCATTCATTCGTTTTTTTTCTTCAATTAGGGCATTCCTAAAGGATAGGTTTTCAAATCCCCGGTAAACAGACATGTTGTATTGAGAGAATGCACGTTCAATGGGATTGCGAAATATAAAAATAATCTTTGGTTCTTTGATAATTGTTTTTATTCGTACCGGAGTCTGGGGGAAAAATGCGTATTCCGGATCGATTTCACCGGTAACTTTATATGCCTTGTTTTCACGTTCCGGGGGGAATTGGCGGATATACCAACCCAATCCTTTTTTATACCGGTTATCATGAGAAAAAAAATGGGTTTCCTTGAGACTGGGGAGACGGATATCAGGCTGTTGAATCAACCAGTCATGAACAGACGTAGTCCCCGCTTTTTGAACGCCGACAATGAAAAAACTGGGTAGGTGTTTATCCGGCATAATTAGACCATGGGTTTACCATCTGATTTGTTTCGCCAGTCTTATCGATTTTGAAACTATTTTATTTATCAGGTAGAGTTTTTTTAAACCAACATATGAGTTGAGAGGTAGTTCCAGAAGTTCAGGCCATTCATTATTAATTATATCCACGTGCATTTTTTTTTGTTTGCAGTATTCAAGGGGCAAATTCATGATTAATGAATAAATTTTACGATGATTGCACGGCCAGATGTTGGATAAAGAGATGTCGGCATCCCCGATGGTTTGGGGGGCACCCCAGCATCCGTTTCTTTGCTCTATATGCAATAGATCCATAATGTGTTTTGTTTTGAAACCTGATAAACCGGCAAGCCATTGATCGGCTTTTGGAGTAATAGCATCTAAAAAGTCATCTGTTTTGAAGGGAATGGCAAGGCGGTTAATGATTTGAGCCGCATTGACGATCTCATCATTTCTATCCCATCGTTTGGAATATTTTGCTTTTCCAACCGGAGCTGCCATGCCGGTAAACATGATATGATCATTACCCAAATGTTTTAAAGAAGCATTGACTTCACATTTAGGAATAGAGACAGAATGGCCTGTTATGTGCAAAAAATGTTGAATTTGTGATTCAGTTGGTTTTTGGATTTGGATAAGCTGGTGATGAAGATTGAATCGTTCACCAATCAATTTGGCAATATGACAATCCACTTCTGTTTTTTTTTTAAACAAAGTGAAAAAAGTTATTTTTTCAAGTATATCTTTTGAACAGGCCAGCATCAATCTGGAATCTCTTCCTGCGGTCAGAGACATGGTTAGGGGGTATTTTTTTGCAGTAGCTTGAATTGTGTTTTTCACCAAACCGGTAATTTTCCTTATTGATTCGCGGGTTGATTGGGTTGTTGATAAAGAATTCTGGGTGGGCCAGTGTCGAATGGAATTCCAGGCATCTAAATCAAGGTAATGATTCGGCAATAAACGGCTAATACTTTTTCGAGGAGTTAATCCAAAGGGATACCATCCATCATGGATAAACGGCATTCCAGATGAGCGGACAAGTGCATGAAGGTGATCATCTTTTTCCTCTGGGAACAAACAAAGAGATGATGCAGCTATTTTTCTTTTCTTTGAATAGACAACGGGCAAGGTGCCTCCTGGATCAAGGTATAGTCGCTGACTCTTTTTAAGGATAATACAGATATATCTGCCGCCATAGTTCAAGAAGGTTTTTGCTTTTAATTTATCCTCGGTGATGGTAACAGTGCTGTCCAGAAGCCGGGTATCATGAGCAATGGGAAACCCAACTATCCATCCGGCAAAACTATTATCGGGAAGATTTATTTTCAACACTGGTAGTCCCGGATCAACACCAAGAAGCCAACGATTGCTTTCATGGATATTCCATGAGCTGTGGATAAGCTCACGTTTTTTGCATAAAATGAACTGACCGGGTATATTAAAAGGTAATAAATGGGTGTCTGTCATCTTTTCTCAAGCCTTTGCTTCAATTGTTCATCGTATAATGAAAAGGGCCTTAATCCATTTTCATGCCCAATCCCCTCTCGCCATTCTGATCCTTGAGTGGTTAGGCTTCCACCAACAGAGGTTACCCCGATAATATACCCTTTCCCGCCGTTGGCATTTGCTTGTTTAGATACGATAGCTTTTCCGGAGGTCAAAATGGAAAGATTCCAAAATGTATTGTCAAGACCGGTATAACCTGCCCCCAGACTGGCTCTCCCCCGGTCTCCAGTAATGAATGCTTCTTTTTTTTCAGAATTGCAGGTAAACTGCATGGTTTCAATCAGGTTGGCGATACTCAAACTATGGTGAAAGTCATTTCTGGCCTTGCAGTCCAGAGAACGGGAACGAGTGACGACATTACCGGATGATCCATATCCAAAATGGAAGTTGTGCCTTCCGGCCCTGGAAGTACATTGCTTAATTAAACAATCATTGCTTGTGGTAAGGACAAAAATATAGCCGTTCCCACCTAATCTCAGCGTTGGAGGGGGATACCCGAAATCACAGTTTAATACGGTTATTCTGGCAGAATTCTGGATGACAATCCCTTTACTGTGAATGTGGATGCCTGTGTTTGAAGGTGAATAGGTGTGTACATTCTTTATCCATCCGTTTACCACGTTCCCAAATTTAATGGCACTGGAATTATGAAATGGTGTTTTTTTCCCATTGACACCAACATATTTTTCAAGGTTCGCAGGGGTTTTATAACCAATTGAAAGGTTTTCAATCCCTATTTCCTCGGCCATATATGGGGTCTTTAGCACTTGGGGATTGTCACGGAATTTTAAAATATGTTGTATCGGACGATCAATTATAATATGTTTTTTTGAAATACGTTTTATACGGCGAAAATACTTGATAGATGATTGATCAGTGGGCCAAATCTTTTTCCCCTTTATTTCTGTAATACCGTTATAGTCCATCCTAAAATCATCTGTGACCTCATTTTTAATCACGATCCAGTCACCTTTTGCCAATCCGTTTACGTTTTCAAGATGAATGATATCAGTATTCTTTTGGACATCACCAACAATATTAACTTTTTTATTACCTTTAAATGGCCGCCAATAATTTATTTTAGGAATGGATTTTTGCGAACGGTTGCCAACGAGGATTGATGTCATTCGTGTTGAGTCCATATCAACTAAAATATATGTTTTATCAGGTCCTGAACCTTTTAGGACTGTATGGGAAGGGATAATGATCTCATTGGTGACACGATATATCCCTGGAAGAAGAAGTAATGCACCTCCAATGGATTTATTGATGGCTTCTTGAATGTGAGAGGTGTTGTTTCCTTCAACTGGTTTGATTTTTAATTTCACAGTAGGATTTGGGATTGATTTTTCTCCGCAATGATATCCAGCATAGGAAAAATCAGGTAATTTGAATCCATTTATCTCAGCAAATGTGTATTGCCCATTTTTTTTAGGAAATAGTTTTGATTCCCATACTGTTTGTTTTATCGAGTCTTTTTTTTGTACATCTGACTCTCCAAATAAGTCTGGGATAGGAATAACAATTAAGAGAATTATCCAAACAATGGCAAAGATTGATGGGTTGATACACCGATTTCTTTGGACCTGGTCTGTGGCAAAACCAAGATATCGACAGGTTCCTATCATGTTTTTAACAAGGGTTTCATTTATATAGTCCTTATAATTTATTTCGAAATAATGACATAAGATTTCTATTAGTATAATGGCAAAAAGGTTCAAAATGTGTACAGAAATAAATGAATATAGGGAAAATAACAATGTACACTGTTAACCCTCTCATTGCACAAATAAAGTAGGGAATTAGCAAAGAATATACTTGAGCAAGCCTATGAACAAAGCTTATAATAAGTTTACGAGACAAAAAACAACCATATTCAGGAGGCCACCTATAGTGAAGTCCAGTAAAGCACAAATTTATGCTAAAGATTCCTACGATTCAATTTGAAGATCAACAGCTCACTTCTTTTTCAGGTCTCTTGATTTTTCAGTTGTTGTTTAAGCGGATTGATTGAAAAAACAAACTTAAAAATTGCTTTTCCCATGTAACGAAATCCCCAAGTTTCAAGCATCATTTGATCGTGATGCTGCTTGTTATTCATTTGATTCTGGGTTTTCGGAGATTGAGAGAAGTAAATTATTACCGTGATGCCCCTCTTGTTCTCCGTTTAATAGGATTGAAAAAGCTTCCAGATGTTTCAACTATTTCAAGAGCATGGCCCAGATGGATATTCATAGTAGTGATAATCTTCGGGGTAGTGATTTATGAATACTGCTAAAACAGCAATCCCTTTTAATGTATTCTTTGTTCCAATTGATTTTAACTTTTCAACTTTCATCTTTTTTCATATCTGGAGTGTGTTGAATCTTCTAATTGTTCACAATGTTACCATTTTAAAAAATATGACTGAGGTTTAAAGATCTCTAAACAAGGAATTGCGGTTTAACATTTTAGCAAATTTAATATTTCCTTTCTCAAAATAAGTATGGAAAAAATCACCTCCCAGATTCTTTGTGGGTTGTTTATGTGGTAGTACTTCGGCAATCTTTATCAAAGCAAGGCGTATCGACTCATGCAAACAGAAAATGGGGGTTGGATTTAATTCAGTTTTTCTAAAGTTATTCAAGGCTCTGAGAACTGTAATTGTTGCGTTTTTTTTACTTTTATTTATAGTTTTTTTGCTAAAAGTAGAACTATTCGGAAATGAGACTCCCATAAAGCTACATATATCTTGTAAAAAATGTTTTTTTTCTATTTTAAAATCCTCGAAAAACAAAACTTTAACTCTTTTTTCTCCAAAGAATTCCCAGTATTTTTTAAGCAGAAGATCATATCGGTAGTAATCTAAATCAAAAGATACAGTTTTCCATTGTTCTTGCAAGAATAGATCAGCATAGCTTAGGGTCGCACCTTCCATGACCAATTGCTTGTATGTTGACTTGATGATATCAGCCTGCCGCCTTACAACGAGAATTATCTTTGCAAAAGGGAAGACAACTCTGATTCTTTCGGCAATCTTGATTGTATCATACCCTCCTGAAAAAGGGTGTCCGGATAATCTCTCAGCCGATATAAGATTGACATTATGATTTGAAGATTTGGAGTTGGGATATATAAAAAATTTTTTCCGACAGATTTCAGGATCAAAACTTCTGTCATGCTGCGTGACCAGATAATTAAGGAATTCATCGTTCCAGGGTTCTTGATAATTATTTAAAATTGTAATCTCTGGATGCTCCTGAAAAAATTTGTTCTGAAGCCAAGTTGTTGCTGTTTTATGTAGTCCAACATGAAAAAACAATTTTGTATGTGGCATTTTTTTTATGTGTATCTCTATTAGGTTAAACCATGGATGAAATAAATTGCAGTGCTGTTACTTGCTGCTGGCTAAAAAGAGTGGCGAAAACCCTAATCTCTTTTTAACAAAATATAATGATATAAGGTTGACAACCACTGCACTGCCCAATGATGAAAAAGCTGCACCGACACTCCCCATCGTCTCTATTAGCAATAAAGACATCAGGATACTTACGCTGGCACCCCAGAAAAAAGAAATCCATACTTCGCGCTCATTGCCTGACATAATCAACAGCAGATTGACAGAACCGGTAGCAACATTGAAGAATTGCCCTATAGCAAGGAGTTGCAAAACAGGTCCCCCTTGAATGAAGTCATGTCCAAATATACCCATAATTGTTCCAGGAAAGATTAAAAACACCAATAGCATAGGGGTTGAGACACAGACCATCATATTTGTTGCCTGTTGAGCAATTTTTTTTATTTTGAGCATTTTTTTTTGATGGAAATAGATAGAATACTTGGGAGCTGTGAAATTATTTACCGATAAAAGAATAAAATTTGTCAACATGGCCAATCTGTTTGCGATCTGAAACACCCCTAAATCCTCTCCGCTTCCCACTCGGCCAAGAATGAAGGTCACGTTCCATGATTTGACAAGTGTCAGGAAAGCCACTGCAAATAGTGGAAAACAACTGAGAAGTAAGGTTTTTATTTCAAATTGGCAAGTTGTTTTTCTTAAATTTGGAGCAACTTTTTGCCAGCGCCAATGACTAATAAGAAAAATAATAATTGCAGATAAGGTGAATGCTACAACCACACCCTCCAAACCAAAGAAGGGTACCAGGAGGAAGACAAGCATAGTGCGCCCAAGGGGAGGCAATAAGTTAATAATGGTAACAGACTCCCGAACCCTACCGATCCCTTTTAGGGCTTGAGCTTGCAAAGTGAAAAGGCTGATTGGAATTATGGAAAAAGCCATCCACTTAAGTGGTAGAATTAATCCTGGCTTATTAAAAACTATTTCCGAAAGCCAGGTAGAAGTATAAAACAGTAGGCAAGCAAAAATACCGGAGCATATGAACGTCAAGCCAAGTGAAAGAGAGTATACCCCTTTCATTTGGGCCCAGTTTTTTTCAGAATTTGTGGTTGCGATAAATCGAACTATACATTTATCCAGACCGCACCTACCAAGCGTGGAGAGTACGGTTACAATGGTAACAGCAAGATAATAAATCCCTATATTTTCTGCCCCAAATAGTCTGGAGAGGACGATGCTGAAAAAAAAAGCTAATCCTGCTGCGATAACTTTTATCAACATCAGCATTGAAGAACCAGTAATCAATTCCTGATAATTGGAATCAAGTTTGGACAGAGAAAAGAGTACAGTTTTTTTAATTTTACTCAAGAGCATCAGTATCTATTGCGCTTTTTCCTTTTATTTCCAATTATAATTTTTATAAGATCTTGTTACGCTTATCGCCATTTATTTTTTTCTTGATATTTTGATTGCTAAACAGTTTATATGTTTTCTCCTTGCATCAGTTTATAAAATTTCTAATAACCGAAATTAACTCGGGGGATGCAGAGGAGGATATTTTATTGGAAGTATCCATGCCCATATCTGTTAATTTGTTTAAGCTCTTGACAAGCTCCTCTTCGTTAAAGGCAACAATAATATTTCTAAACTTGCTAAACCGTTTTGCTGTGGCGAGTTGATGCTCATTACGGGTTTCTTTGAGGCTTGCTTTTCTAGGCATGATGATGACCGGTTTGCCCATTTCCAGGGCTGTAATGATGGTCCCCATACCTGCATGTGCCACTATAAGCCTGGCAGTTTTGAATTTTTCCCGAAATTGTGTGGGGGATAGAAAGTCAACTGTCTTAACTTGTGAAGGGATATATTTTGATCCAGCGGTTTGATAAAATATTTTTTTATAGTTGTTTTGATTCGCCCAAGTAATTTTGCAAAGAGTAGGGCAAAGAATCCGGGCAGAGCACCTGTTGACACAACCACATTCGGCTGCACTCGAATGAGCAGCCACAGCATTTTAGAGGCTAATATGAATAATTTTACTCTATCCCATCGGTTTGCATCTTGAATAGAGTAAAAAGAATGACCTTTAACTTCGGAATTATATTCTGCATTTGTAGTAACATAAAATTTTTGGTGCCCGGCAAATGCATCATTCAATCTGATAAGTTGTATCCAGTGTCCACCCGAGGAGGCTACCATCATTATTTTTTTTTTCTTTTGGTTCTATCATTTCGTTCCTCATTATTCTTTATATTTAGTGCAGTCTTTTGGGGGGAGACTACTAATCCCAAGAAACTAAACTAAGTCCAGTAAGATCAACCAATTTTTGATTATAGTCTATAAAGTAATCATCTAAATCTTTAATTGATTTAATATCTTCTTTGGACTTTATTGGAAGAGATCTCCTATAATTTATTTTTTTATAAAGCTTCTTTAAATATATACGGATAGTATTGTCCGGCAGGTAAGAGGCCATTCTTTTTTTCATTTTGTGGAGATTATGATGTTTTATATTCACGGTTTTATTCTTAACCGTGAATAAATAAGTATCATAAAAATTCTGTTCTATTCCCATCTGGCCAGCAATTTTTTTCATAGTTTTAACAGGTTCATTTTTCAGGTCTTCGAACAGAACAATATGAATCTTTTCTTTACCCAAGCACTGGAACCATTCATCGATATAGATATAATATTTACTATGCGTTATACAGTCTCTGAGGATAGTCTTTTTTGCCGGTAATTCATTTTTCCAGACCTTATCAAGAAATTGAGTAAATGTTATCTTGGAATCAAGGACGCCCATATTATTTTGGGCAAAAATAAATAAAGAATAAATTCTTGCAGAAGGTTTTCTCAACAAAATAATAATATGTGGTTTACAAGGAAATGTTTTAAGAACCATAAGGGGATTTTTCTGATAGAGGTAGTCAGGAGTTGCTTCCATAAATAATTTTTCAAAACTTTTGCGATTGTCGAAGAAAGCTGAATATCCATCTAACCCGTCTTTAAAAAAATTTCTATCTTTTTTAAATAGGGGATAGTCTTGATCATTCAAGAAGCATGTTTCTTTCACATTTGATGGAATTATTAAAGGATGATCTGCTAAATAGTGAAACAAAGAGGTTGTACCGCATTTGGGTGCGCCGACAATTATGATATCTGGTAAAAGTTGTTTGTGTTTTGACAAAATAAGACCTGTAAATTATTATTTTGGTTTTCTTGGCTTGCCATTGTAATACGTGCGGCATGCATGTAAATCTTTGCATATTAACTATTAAAAGCTTCTGGTTTAAGTTCTACGGTAGTTTTACCAGAAATATTTGTATAAAGGAAACAGGCAATGGCTGCATTAAAACTTAATAGAATAATACCATTTGGATCTTTGAAATGGTTCAGGGTAAGAAAGGTAAAGACATGAAATCCTATATTTGCAAGGCAAAACATAGCCAGCATTTTTTCTTTGCTTTTTGACTTCAAGATAAGGACTTTGAGAACCATAAAAATTTGAATCCCGAAAAATATAAATAACCATCCAATCCCAACTATCCCATAAAATTTTAGCATGTGTGCAAAACCCAGGTCAGATCTATAAGTTTTTGTTCTTAATTTTCTTTGCTTCCATGAGCCTCCATGTTCACGAATAGCGGACTTTCCATCACCGATCCATGGGTGCTTATAAAACTCTTTTAAATCAATCTGGATTTGCTTTTTTCGGAAAGCCCAGGTTCCACTTTTATCAGTGAAATTTTCATATCCTTTTTTAAACTGGCTAGTAACAATATTTTCTGGCAGGAACAGGCTCAAGGAAATGGTAGAAATCAAACTTAAAATAATAATAATAAACAAAATCTTCCATTTTCTCTTTAAAATTATTGTGGCACCTATAATGAAAAGAACGCCAAACAGCCTCATTCTGGTTTGTCTGATGAAATGAACTGCAATAAAGAATAATGATTTTCCGGCAAGGACTTTTCTTGATGATGAGTGAATCCATTTAGAAAAAGACCACAATGTCGCAAAACTAATAAGCCCCATTGCCGGTATGAACGCCCTTGTTATACCGGATCTCACACCATGTCCTTCAGCCCACTTATGGCTGAAAATAGTTATACCGGAATAATTAATAAAGGAAAGAATAATCACACCAATGGATATGATCTCAATGAGATCTAACAAGGCAACGATTTTTTTCATATTGTCAAGAATCAATAAAAAGAGGAAAAAAGACAAAAAATATAGTTGATGCCGCACAGCCACAAGAGTATCAAAAAAAGATTGCTGAAAGTGAAAGAGTGCAAATAGAGAATGAATAAAAACAAGTGAAAGGTAAAAAACAATTACAAGTGAAATCGGATTGATTAATATTTTCCTGTCTTTGGAGAAAAAAAACCTAAAAAATAAAACAATTATTATTAAGAAATTGCCGACATCAGCTATATTAAATTTGCCCGATTGGCTCCACCAGGGGCCGATATAAAAAATTTTGTTTGATAGAATGAATAGTAACAGTAAAAAAAAAGTATCAAAAGAAAAAAATGGATGAGGTTTTTTATTAATGTTCACTGAATCTATCATACTATCTCATATCTTTTATTTTTAATATTTAGAAGTTCGGATTACTTGAAATCATTCCAGGAATTAAGCCAAAAAATTTATTTTTTGATTAGGTAAGTCGGTATATCCATCCTGGTATAACTTGTTTGATCCTGTTTAAAATCACACCGCCTATAGCACATTCATTGTCTAACAAGATACTTGTGGCTTTAAGCGCCACCTCTTTTTGTACCGCAGTGGACAGGACAACCAAAAAAGTAACATCGGAAGATAACGCTATTGACAAGGCATCAGACGAAGTTAGAAGCGGAGCAGAGTCAATTAAAACATAGTCGTATTCTTCTTTGCATGTATTGATCAGTGCTGTAAATTTTTCCTGGTTGAGATTTTCAGCTTGATTTACAATTCCTTGACCATACGTTAATAAGGTAATATTGGTCGAATCAAGTGTAATCAATGCCTCGTTAAGGCTTTTTCCATTTGCCAAAACATCTGAAAGTCCTGGTCTGTTGTTATCCGTATTAAAAATTTTATGTAATATTGGATATTTAAAATTAGCATCAATCACCAATACTTTTTTCCCAGAATCCTGAATTTTTAAATAATCAACTAAATTAGCAAGTATCGTTGAAACACCTTCCTTACCCCTTGCGCTTGAAAAATTGAATACTTTGAAATTATTTTTCTGCTTGATTTGCAGGATTTTTTTCTCCAGATCTCCTGTTTGTTTTCTATTTTTTAGATCAAAAATACGCCAGCCACCTGAAGGGTTACTTCCTACTTTCTGCATTGCTTCATATGTTTTTGCCATTTCTATAAATCCTGATTTTATATGAAAATATTATTGAAATAGACTATGTGTGATTAACATCTGGAAAACTGGAAATTACCGGTAATTTTAACATCTCTTCTACATCATCAACAGTTTTAATTCGTGTATCAATAGATTCAATGATGAATGGAGTGCATAATGCGGCAAAAGAACCAAAGAATATTGAAAGTACAAGCATGAGCAATCTGTTCGGAAAATTTGGTTTTTCAGGCGTTGTTGGTTCTGAGGTAATTGTTACATTCGCTAAATTTCTTTTTTTCTTTTTCGAATTAATTTTAGCATTTTCAGTTTTCTTAGTGTAAAGGACATAGCTGTCTTTATATAGCTTTACCTGCCTTTCAAGTTCCCTGTGTTTTTTTTCGTTTTGGCTAAATTCCTTGGCTTCGGCCTTTAAAAAAACAATTTTGTTTCTTAAGGCTTCAATTTTAATCTTTTTACTTCCTATTTCCAGTTCATCAGTTTTAATTGCTTTCACAATTTCATAGCGTATTTCATTCCGAAGCATTTTGATTTGACTGTCTATTGCTTTATATTCCCGGCTTGTTTCCGTAAATGTTTTATGGATTTCACTTCTTTTGATCAATATCGGTACAATACCCTTTTCAAGCTCAACAATGGCGGGAATATTTCTCATCTCTCTTGTCAAGTGAAGTATGGAAGTATCTTCCTCAATATTTCTTTTCAGTGTTAATATTTTACTCATACCTTCTTCATATTCAATTTCAATAAGCTTTAATTCGTTAATGAGTTTTGTCAGAAGATCAATATTTGCCTGATTTTGAATCTTAAGGTTGACAATGTTCGATTGTTTTTGAAAATTTTTGAGTGTTCTTTCAGCTAAATCAAGTTTTACTTTATAGTCCTCTGCCTGATCATCATAGAATTGTGTTCCCCCTTTTTGGGTATAAACGGTGTTCCTATACTTTAAATACGCACTTAACAATTGATTCAGAACCAGGGTTACCCTTTCCGGTCTCTGGGCCTGCAAAGACACCAAGATAAGATCAGAATCGATAACGGGTTCAATGGTGATGGAATTCTTTAAAAAGGATATCTGATTTCCAAGTTTTGATCCGGGGGTTGACGTTAATTTGAGTGTTTCCAAGAGGCCTTGGAGGACGGAGAAAACAGGTGCGGTTATTTTATCGAATAAACCTTTTTCCATTTTTACTAACTTCATTCCATCGGATCCAAAAAACTCAACTGTTTCCCTGAGTACATTATTACTACTCAGCAATTCCATTTCTGTGGAAATGTCCTCTTTGCTAACAGGCATTATTTTTTGATCGTCACCACCGGTGGAAATAACTTCTCCTTCATTGGTTTTTGGTAAAACAAGAATTTGTGCCGTGGTTTCATATACAGGGGTAACAGTATATGCATAAAGCATTACCAAGCCGACTATGAGAAAAAAAACCAAAATAGCTTGCTTTTTCCAGAAAAACCAGACTCGAAAGAAATCCCTCGATGATTGTAATTTAGTAATAGCCATATCAATTTACCTTTTGACTGTTATTTAAAGTTTTATAACTGATCACGAGTTTATGGCAAACAAAAATCTGCTTACATCCCTTTTTCTCATTGAGAACTACTATTTTATTACGGGTTCAAGTATCAACCATCCGCCCAGTTCATAGGGGGCAATTAAGTTGCTGGGGATCATGTTATTTATATACTGTTCCACAAACAGATTGGCTCTGGCAATTCCCGATTTGGGCACATAAACAACATCATATTGCTGTAACGTAATATCCTTACTTAGATTCCCTTCATGTATAACTTCCTTTAGATCAACCAATCTTCCCCAGGGTCTTCTGTCCTTGTCCCGGCTGATCACCAGAACCGTACTCAATTCTGCGGTGTTCAGGGCACCTCCGGCCCGGGAAAGGATCTGACTCACTGTACTTGGGCCTTCCATGAGATAATAATCCGGTTTGGCAACTTCTCCATTAATATACACAACATTGGCTTTCATGACCTTAAGGATCAAAGAAACGGTCAGGTTGTCAATAATCTTGGTGTATTCTTTGGTGGCAATTTCTTTTAACTCGGGCATGGTTTTGCCTTTTGCCATAATATCGGGAATCAAAGGAAAAGTAATATATCCATCAGGCCTTACCGCCGTCAGCTTGCTTTGACCACGGGGAGCTGTGGTAATGGCCTTTCTCAAATGATCAATTGCCCTGTTGTACTGGACCATGGTAATGGTTACTAACGGATCTTTGAAATCAACCGCATAAAGTTTTGTAATTTTATCCTGTAACTGGTTAGGGGTGAGCCCTAATACCTGGACATCACCCTTCCTGGGCATGGCAGCGTTCCCATCGGGACGGACAGTCAGCTGTCTGTTAATATCTTTGTGATAAGCGAATTCTACTTTGAAGACATCCCCAACAGACAAATAATAATCATGGATGTCAGGTTTTGGCGAATAATGATACACGATTTCGATGACATCCGCTGGTCCTAATTCATACTCAAATTCAACTTTTGGCATGGGCTGATCATAAACAGTGTCCTCGGTAATGCCAACTTTAGGTGCAAAGCCACCGCAGGACACACAAAAAAAGCCTATAAGCAACAGTACTGAAATTATTTTAAGTCTTTGGATCATCTGATCTCCTGCAAATTGTTGATACATTTTTTATGTTCCAATAGTTTAATAATTTTATCGTTTTTTAAATTTAAATTCCAGACGTCGGTTTAAAGCCCGGCCAGCCGAATTGTCGTTGGTAGCTACCGGGATGGCAAAAGAGTGCCAGCTTATTGATAATCTGTCAGATGAAATTCCATTTTTTTCCAGATAATCAAGCCCAGCACTGGACCGCCGTTTGGAAAGTGTGATGTTATATTCCATACTGCCAAAACTATCGGTATGACCACTTATGTGCAAATCCAGAAATGGATATTTTTTAAGCAGGACCACTACCTGGTCAAGAACGTTAAAGCCTTCCGGCTTAAGGTTATATTTATCAAAATCAAACAGAACATTCGACAGGACAACAAGCTTCCAACAACCGTTTTCATCCACCTTAAGTCCAGGTTTTGTATCCGGGCAATTGTCTTTATAGTCAGGTACGCCATCGTTGTCACTGTCCCTGGTTTTTGTTAGAAATACTTCCCTGACAAAGCTTTCCATCTCTTCAGGGGCCAGCAGGGTGTCACCATTGACGGCAAGGCCGCACTGACCTGCTTGGGCGATTTTATCTAAAACCTGCTTGCCTGAAGGATCATTGCCGATCATTATGGTATAGATGCAGATGTCTTCTCCATATCTGGCTTTTAATTCTTCTGCTGCAGCAACCTCCCGCAGGTCCATGTCCTGTCCGTCACTGATTATAATGATTGCTGTTTTACCCTTGAGGTTAAAGATATCCTTGCCCACTGATATGAGTGTAGGTGCCAGGGGGCTTGCTCCATCTGCGTCAATTATTTCCCTTAAAGCGCGGGCATAATCATTTGTGTCGTAATATTTCGGTCCATGGTTAAGCCTGGAGTATACCGGATAACCAAATGTCTTGAGACCTCCTTGAAAATCCAACTCAGGAATGGCCTGGTTTAAACAGTTGGTAAGCTTTTTAGCGAATTTAAATTTGGTATAAAGAGTGTCCTGGTGGCATTCATTACATCTCAGGGTATATTGCTTATCATCCTGTTTGGCAAATTCACGGCCTCCAAACTTCACAGCATGGGCTTTTGCATAATCAATATCTTTAAAATTGTCATGACAGGCCATACAATCATTTGAAGCTTCATAGGTCTGGGTCATGGAAGCAGACGGATCAAAAACAATCATGAAATTATCCACTTTTTTTGTCATACCGTTAATGCTGACAGGTTTACAAGCTTCAAAATTAAAAGAATGATAGGAACTTGAAACAACTTCTTTAACCATTTTTTCCTTGGCCGGGGACTTTGGTGTCTGGCCGGCGCATCCAAAGAGAAAAAAACACAAAGACAGCATAGTTACCCTAAAGATTATTCCATATTGCATATCCACTCTCCTTGATGAATCAGCTTTTTACAGATTTCAATTGCAAATTTGTCGGTAATATATGGCTCTACTCTCAGTTACACGAGTTAAAATGATTGCTTGACTCTATTACCTGATTTAATGAGCTAATTATTAAAAAAACAATAAAGTAACTTATACTGCACTATATTTAGCTATCACTGGTAACTTCACCTGTATAAGTTATACTTATTACTAAAGAATTCATGTTTGTCAAGAATTAACCGCTAGACTTTGGTGTTTTATTTTTTTCTAAAAGAGTTATTTGCCTAGGCTTTTATCAAAAACCTAAGTTCATGACTATCAAAACCTGATGAATGATAGATAACGGAAAAAAATTTAGAGAAATGAAAGATATTCAATTTGTATATTATTAATATGTTCAACCGCTTCTTCTTTTTTATTAAAAAACCCAAAATAGACCCTGTATACAAGATTTTCTCCCTGCTTTACAGGCACATAAAATACCATTTCATTGTCTTTGCTAAGTTTTTGAACGGTATCCTTGGTATCTGTGTAGTTATAGAAAGAGGCATAGTGGATGTGGAAATTACCATCCGAGTTTTGAACAATCAAATCTTTCTTTTCTATGAAAGGTAAAATAAGTTTCTTGCCCGGGAATATTTTATTCACATTCTTAATTTCAGGGTTTGCCATATGAATCATGTCAATAATCATATCGTTTGCTATTCCATATTCTTTTTTGGCAATGTTGAACATATATTCGTGCGGTTTAATTTCTGTCCGGCGGCTTAAAGGATTGTTTTGAAGGTTAGCGGTTCCGTGATTAAAATTTGCAATCGGTTTGGGCTCCAGCTTTATTCGGTTTTCAGAAACAATAATTTTTTCTTCTTTTATTTCCGGAGCTGTCTTTGGTACTTTTTCAATTTCAGTTATGTTCTTAATTTTTTCTCCCGTTATCTTACCTTTCCCTTTAATCAGAAACTCTCGAATTTTTGTATCCGGGGCGTTCCTTTTTTTGCTTTCAAACGATTGAATTAACTTTTCAGAGGGATCGTTTGTGCTTGCAAAGGGTTTAAAAATCATGTTTGGAATCTGGGGCTTAATGACAAAAAATGCCGTAAACAATACAATGATAATTATGGTACACAACCATGCAAATTTATTGGACCTGGTGTTTGGAGGGGGGAATGCTTCTTTTATATCGCCAATTTCCATGTCCCGGATTACTTCTTTAATGATTTTGAGTCCAATCATATCTTTATCAAGAGCAAAACCGATTAGCAGGGCGTTATCGCAAATTTGATTTATCAGTCTGGGGACACCTGCGCTTTTTGCCCATATCTTGATTAATGCCTTTTTATGAAAAATGCTTGATTGAGCTCCTGCAACTTTTAATCGATGCCGGATATACTCAAAGCAGTCCTTTTTATTAAATGGAACCAGATTCCTGTTAAGTACTATTCTTTGTTTTAAAGGTGCCTGGGAATCTTTATTTAATACTTTATGTATTTCATTTTGCCCCACCAGAATAATTTGAATGAGTTTTCTTTTTTCAGTTTCAATATTAGAAAGAAGGCGGATGTCTTCAAGGGATTTTTCTGAAAGGAAGTGGGCTTCATCAATGATTATGATGGTTCGTTTTCCTTCACAATCAAGTTGATTCAACTTATCTCTCATTGAATCAATCAATTCCAAACGGTCCTGCCCTTTGGAATTAATACTTAATTTTTTGGCAAGATTACTAATGATTTCATTAAAATCAGTCCGGGGGTTGATGATATGAAGAATTATATTAGAAGATTTGATTTTCCTTAACAGAGCATGAATTAAGGTTGTCTTGCCAGTTCCTATATCCCCGGAAACAAGAATAAACCCTTTGGAAGATTCAATGCAGTATTCCAATGAAGATAAAACTTCCCGATGAAGGTCCGAAAGAAACAGAAATTGTGGATCAGGAGTATTCTCAAAGGGTCTGTGATGGAGATCATATTTTTCTGTGTACATATAAAACTACCTGTTAGATGTGAGTTCTTCCATATCCTTGAAGAGGGGAATTTTTGCACGAGCTCCCTATTTTCGATCTACACAACAACTACCGATTACCCTTTTTTATTTTTTGGATATAAACTTATGCCACCATTTTCTTTAAAAACCAATTTATCGTTTTTTTAATACCAGCTTCAAAAGATTCACGAGGAGTATAACCAAGTTCAGAAGTTATTTTCTCTGCATTAATCCCGTAACGTATGTCATGGCCCAACCTGTCCTTAACATGACGAATAAGCGTTTCAGGATGAATTCCCTTTGATGAAGGGCAAGTTGGAAATCTTTCAGGCAGCTTCATGTCTTGTAAAAATTTTTGATGGATTAAATCACATATCAGTCTGACGATCGCCAGGTTAGTCCATTCGTTGTTTCCACCTATATTATAGGTTTCTCCAACGTTACCCTTTGTAAGAATCATATCAACACCCAGGTTGTGGTCATCCACATGGAGCCAGTCACGGATCTGTTTTCCGTTTCCATAGACAGGCAGGAGCTTTCCATTGAGAATATTTGTTATCACTAAAGGAATCAGTTTTTCAGGGAACTGGTAGGGCCCGTAATTGTTGGAGCAGTTGCTGATGGTTACCTGCAGCCCATAAGTCTTGTGATAGGCCCGAACCAGATGATCTGATGCGGCTTTGCTGGCTGCATAGGGTGAATTGGGTGAATAGGATGTGTTTTCGGTAAAAGTGGGATCATCGGCTTTTAAAGATCCATATACTTCATCGGTTGAAATGTGGTGAAAACGATGGTTTTGGGACTTTTTGCCCAACCAGATTTTTTTTGCTGCCTTGAGCAGGGTGTGGGTTCCCACAATATTGGTGTTGATGAATTCATCAGGGCCATGGATGGATCTGTCCACGTGGGACTCGGCAGCAAAATGGACTAGGGTATCAATTTTATGGTTTTTCAACAAAAATTCAACAAGGGTTTGATCTATAATATTGCCATGGACAAATTTAAATTTGGGATTTGTTTCAGCCGCTGACAAATTTTCTCTATTCCCGGCATAGGTCAATGAATCCAGAACGACAATATGGTCCTGGGGATATTTATTGAGCCAGTAATAAACGAAATTGGTGCCTATGAATCCAGCGCCACCTGTTACAAGAAGATTATTCATTGGAGAACTTCCTTTAACATGGATCTAAGCTGGACACGCCAGTGAACGGGTTTGATTTTTAAGGCCTGCCAAAAGGATGTTTTGTCAAGAACACTGTAAATAGGCCTTTTTGCCTGGGTTGGAAACCGGTGAGACGGAACGGGTAAAATGGGTATGGATTTATCAAGTAGTCCTGCCTTAAGTCCTTCTTCCTGAATGGCGGTGGCAAAATCATACCAGGAGGCAACACCTGCATCTGCCCAATGAAAGGTTCCCTTTATGCTTTTTTCAAGGGCAGTCCATATGGCCAGGGCCAGACCAAAACCCCAGGTGGGTGTTCCGATCTGTTCGTCTATTACATTCAGGCTCTGCTTTTCCTTCATGAATCTGAGCATGGTTTTTACAAAATTGTTCCCATGGGATGAGTAAAGCCAGGCCGTTCTGATGATCAAAGCCTGATCACCCATAATTTCGCGAACTGCCTGCTCTCCTTTCAGTTTTGATTTTCCGTAGACCGATTCCGGGCCTGGGATATCATCGGGCTGATAGGGTTTATGGTTCTGACCGCTAAAAATATAATCTGTGGAGATATGAACCAGTGAAATTTTATTTTGTCTGCAGATTTCTGCTATTTCAAAAACTGCATCATGATTTATCCTGTAAGCCAAATCCTCTTCCTGCTCTGCTTTTTCTACGGCTGTGTAAGCAGCTGCGTTGATGATGCAGTCTGGTCTGGTTGAGCTGATGCACCGGCTGATACTGTCGGTGCTTAAAAAATCTACCTTTGGAGAATCACAGGTGGCCAGGGTAATGGGATCCGGACGTGTGCGCCTAAGCTCCCATCCCAACTGGCCGCTTGATCCGAAGACAAGGACTTTCATGTGAACACCTCTGCATTTTTCAGGGTTAACCCGTCTTCATCCTTTTGTGACAATATGGGAGAGTTGCCATGGATGATGGGCCAGTCAATGGCGATGGAAGTATCATTCCATCGAATGCATCTTTCGTGTTCGGGCGCATAATAATCTGTACATTTATATATAAATTCCGCTTCATCGCTTAATACATAAAACCCATGAGCAAAGCCTGGGGGAAGCCAGAGCATTTTTTTGTTTTCTACTGAAAGAATGGCTCCTGTCCATTTCCCAAAGAAAGGGGATGACTTTCTCAGGTCAACAGCCACATCAAAAATCTGGCCGGAAGTCACACGGACAAGTTTACCCTGGGGCTGTTTGATTTGATAATGTAGTCCTCTTAAGATGCTTTGAATGGATTTGCTGTGATTGTCCTGAACAAAGACTTCCTGGGCGACGTTTTTTTGAAACTCGTCGTTCCGAAAGGTTTCCATGAAAAATCCCCGATGATCCCAATAAACCTGGGGTTGGATTAAAACAATATCCGGTATGCTAAGCTGAGTATATTTCATTTTTATTTGTGCAGGAGTTCTAACAAGTATTGGCCGTAACCATTCTTCTTCATGGGTTCTGCCAGTTTTTCCAATTGAACTGCATTTATGCGTTTCATTCGAAAGGCAATTTCTTCGATGCAAGCAATTTTGAGTCCCTGGCGATCTTCCACAACTTTAATAAAGGTGGCTGCATCAAGAAGGGACTTGTGTGTTCCGGTATCAAGCCAGGCCATTCCACGGCTGAATAGGTCAGAGGATAAAGCCTATTTCCTGATCCGCCCGCAAGTATAATGCCCTTACGCGTCATTAAATAAACCCTTTTTGACTGATATAGAGCAAAACTTCCTGGGCAGCTTCGTCAGGGGTCAAATCGGTTGTGTTGATTCTCAGTTCCGGGTTGGAGGGATCTTCATAGGGGTCGTCTACGCCGGTAAAGCCTTTTAAAAGACCTGCCCTTGCCTTGGCATACATTCCTTTTCTGTCCCTTTTTTCACATTCTGTGATGGGGGTGGATACGTGGACTTCAAAAAAACCGCCGTGGGCTTCGATGGATTCTCTGATCTGGGCTCGGGTTTTTTCATAGGGGGCTATTGGGGCGCAGATGGCCACCCCGCGGTTTTTAGTAATTTCCGAGGCTACAAAACCAATTCGCTTGACGTTGATGTCACGGTGCTCCTTGGAAAAATTGAGTTCAGAAGAGAGGTTTCTTCTGACGATGTCTCCGTCAAGGAGGGTAACAGGCCTTGTTCCGATTTCAAGAAATCTTGAATAGAGAATCTTGGCGATGGTGGATTTGCCAGCGCCTGAAAGCCCTGTGCAAAATATGGCCAATCCCTGTTTTAAAGGCGGGGGATAGGATTTTTGAAGTTCATGGATTACCTCGGGGAATGTGGCCCATTCCGGCACTTTTTTGCCGGCTCTGATTCTTTTCTGGATATCTGTTCCGGTAAAGGAAATGGTGTCCATGTTTTCCGGGACCTGGCTGGCAATTTTGTATTCATCCTCAAAGGGCAAATAGACCATTTCTTCGAATGTGATGGTTTCAACACCCAGTTCTTTAGTGGCTTGGCAGGCAAGTTGGGTTGCCTCATCATATTTATAGAAGGGGGTGTTGCTTTTGTCATTGCCTGGGGAGGCATGGTCGTGGCCGATGACAAAATGGGTACACCCAAAATTCTTTCCGATTATCATATGGAGGATGGCTTCCCTGGGGCCTGCCATTCGCATGGCCAGGGGCAGCAGATTTAAAACGTAGGAGTCCGGCGGATAGTGGGCAGCCACTTTCTGGTAGCAGCGCATGCGGGTGAAATGATCAAAATCCCCCGGCTTTGTGACCCCTGCTATGGGAAGGAGCAGAAGATTGGCACGGGCCTTCTGCATGGCCTGGATGGTCATTTCAAACTGGGGTCTGTGGATGGGCTGCCGGGTATGAAACCCAACTATCCGTTTCCAGTCCAGCTTTAAAAAGGTCTTTTGCACTTCGGCCGGTGTGTTCCGGATCTGTTTGAAATCAGAATGAATGGGAAGATTCAGGGCCTGGATCTGGCCTCCGATATAATACTTGCCGGATTTATTGTACAGGTAGTCAACACCGGGATGGGATTTGTCCAGGGTATTGTAAACAGCCTGGGCTTCTTTTTCAATATCCAGGGGCCAGATATCTTCGATGGTCATGATGCCAAGAAGAAAGCCTTCCTGATCCCTCAGGGTGACGGACTGACCGATTTCAAGGGTGGCTGCAAGGCTTTCCTGGGTATCCAGACAGATGGGAACCGGCCAGAGCTCTCCGGATTCAAGACGCATGCGGTCCAGGACAGACTCATAATCAATCTGTTTCATAAACCCTTTTAACGGGGAGAAGACGCCTGTGGCCAGCAGTTCAAAATCACAAATCTGCCGGTCATTGAGAATAATTTCCGACATGGAAGATGACAGCTTTTTAAGAACCGATTGCTGTTCTTCAGAAACAAGAAGATCAATTAAGTGACTGGATTGCATTTTTGCCCCATAAATATATTACACAGATATAGCTCCGCCCCTTCGATTACAAATCGCAATGTCCCGAATAACACAAAGGCTTTGGCCTCATACCGCAGTGATGTTAGCCAAAGCCTTTGTCTCTGTCAATAGAAGGGTTTAAAATCAGCTTAAGACATTGCGCAGTCTCAATACGGAGCAATCTGCATTTTTCACGATTTTCTGGGCACAATTTTGTGAAAAAGCCTCATTAATCTTGCGCCGATGGTTATGGTAGACCACAATCAGATCTGCCCCCCATTTATCGGCCATCTTCAGGATCTCTTCGTAATGTTTTCCCACCATCACCTTGTGGGAAACTTTTGTGGCACCCTGGCAGTTTGTTTTAATAAAGGTTTCCAGGGTTTCTTCAAAATGGGTTTTGGCCTCATTTTTTATCTCATCTGTAACAAAGGAGGCCACAATGGGCATGGAAAAACCCGGCATCACACTGACAATTCGAATCTCGGCACCGCTTAGGGATGCAAGGTCGGCAGCATTGTCATAGACAGCCTTGGAGGTTCTCGGATAATCAATGTCGATGGGAACCAGTATCTTATTAAACATGAGCTCTCTCCTTAATAACTTGGTTTAAATTGCATCAAGCCGATCCCTGCGCCGTTTTTGAAGCCAATAAATCAGGCCAAAAAGTCCCAGGGCAGGAAAGAACATGAGCTGCTTGGGAGGCCTGTTTGAAGGCAATTTCACCATTAAAATCTCCTGGTCAAAATCCACGCCCATCTTTACGGCCTTGCTGCCAAACATCACATTGTCCACCAAAACCTTTTCCTCTTCGGTCCGAAGTTCAAATCCGATTTCTCTCAGTCGTTCGGCACCGGTTTGCGCATTGCCAACGGGCAGCATAATGGATTTGATGTATTCTTTTCCATTCATGGTTTCCCCTTTGATTCTCAGACGAAGCATGGAACCTGGATCCATGGTCTCAACTATCTGAACCAATTGGGTTCCCGGTTTTTCCACAAAAGGAGGATAA
>PIVS01000316.1 GCA_003353855.1 Desulfobacteraceae bacterium | reverse complement strand
CTTGGTCATGCAATTCAGCAGAAAGAACTAAAACGACAAAAGAAAAAATGTAAGGGATGATAATATCCTTGTGCAGTCTTTACTGCAAAAAAAAATGAGATTAAAAATAAAAATTAGGGGGCACTACGTTCATTATTCAATGGAAAATGGAATTTATTATGTGACTCTCATTCAGGCTGTATTTTTTCCTGTAGAACACCTCCTCAAATTTAAAAAGACTCGTGATTTTTTTAAAAAAGCGAGGTTCCCGGTCAGGCACTAATTAGACGTTTACTTTCTAAAACACTCCCCTATGAATAACTGAATATAGATAGTTTTCACTTAGCTGAGAATTTTCTATAGGTGCCCCGTAAATTATTATTCTAATAAAACATGACCTTAGTCAGCCCAAGGATAATTATCATAAACATAACACGTATTTGAATCTGGAAGATCACTTACAATACCTGAATTAGATGGTAAATCAGTCACCTTTGTAGCAGGTTTCCGTACATTATTCCAAACATCAACAACTGCAGCGTCATAGGAATCATTAGGTGCCGAACCACCCGGTAAATATCGAGATCTATCAGGATCTGTTTGAGCAGTTATTACATTCAAATCTTGGCAATCCACTTGTTTCCCACCAGCTGAATCACCAGGCTGTTTATTAACCGTCGTACCATATATGAAAGACTCTAAAAGAGTTAAACTCGTGTGATTTGTTGCAAAGTAAGTCGAGGCCGATAGACCAGTTCTATCAACACCACTTGCACAATGTATGTAATAAATTCGTGGGGTAGTATCACTCTTATTCATCCAATCTGAAAGATTATTTGCCAATAAAGTATTTAAACTATATGCATCTTTATTGTTCTGTATTGACCAAAGTGACATTTGAACTAAGTGACCATCTACACTTGCTGGTCCAGAAGTCGGATACCAAACATTCCTATCCAAGTCGGACATCTTTGCACTTGTATCTCCGAATGATTGTAATTCCGACAAGATAGAGCCCCCTTCTGATGTAGGGTTTTGTAAACAAATATCGCTAAATATATAATCTCCTTTTTTAGGAAAATTCGTCTTACCAGTCTGGTTTTCATATTGAGATTTCATATACTCATGTACATTATCAAATGAAACAGATTGAGGACCATCAGAAACAGTTGGTGCAGCTAATGGGCAATTTCCTCTAAAGAGCATATTCTTACTACCATTTCTATTCTTATCCACAAGAAAAACCATGGCTTCCCTCAATGGCGCATACTTAGCCGCTATTCCACTACTCGCTCCAACAGGCATTGCAACCCCAATATATTTGGGGGCTGAAGGATGATGATTAACAATTGAATCATTAAATTTATGTTGCCCATCTGCTTTTGACCAAACAGTTGCTGGTTCGTCTGTCGTACCACTCTTACTTAAATAAAAATTCACATTTACATATGCTTTTTCATTACCAGTGTATTCAACGGCAACTTGACCTTCGCCAAAATTAGCATTTCCCCCTTCATTCTTAACATAAAAGCTAACAGTAGCAGCTGTAGTACCACCAACAGTTCCTGCACTAACAGAATCTACTTTTGTTAACACCCCTTTTATATTCTGATGTAAGGTCGCTGTTGGATTGACAGTAACAACAGTTTTTACATTTGCAGCTGGGGTAATAATATATTCTTGAGAGTATGTTGATGAACCAGACATAAAAACGCTCCTAAATTAAGTTTTCATTTTATAATGGAATTACTTTCTCTTACGGTTAAAACTAAATTATCCAATCTATCAATTTTTACTACACTTCCGGTGGCATATAACACGAAAAATAACCAGCTTGCCTGGTTCATTTTTTTGTTTTGATAACTGCCAAAATGGTTTACCTCCGCCTCCAATTTCTTGGGAGAGGATCAGTTTGAATGTTCTCCTTATAATGGTATTTTCGGAACAAGAAGATACGAATCATACCTTCCTCCAAAGTGAAGAACATGCATGCCATGATTGCAGGCGGCCGACTTCCTATACGGAGGCGAAGGAACAATTTCGTCTGCTGCAATGATAAGCTGCAGGGTTTCACCAACTGCAAAAAAAGTACTACTGGGATACAGCTCAATATCAACAGGTACAATTTCACCAGCTTTCAATTTCTGCTCGGAAGTCCCTTTTTGAACTGGGTGCCACTCTGTCGATTCATCAGGATCAAGTTCGCGCCGGGAAACTTTGCACCAGCCTCGGGTAACCATATCCCCATTGATTCCAACAGAACCGTTGAAGCGAACAGAATTCCCATCTTGATCAAGCTTGTTTACAGCAATAAACATCGCCATATCATTCGGTTTCGGGTCTTCCTCTTTACAGGCACGGGCTTCAACCCAAACCCTCAACTTCATATAACCACTTAATTCTGTGTCCTCGGAAAACTTAAAACTGAATAATGTTTTCCCTTTTTTTGTCGGATATACAACTTCCAAATTTCTATCTGGTTTTTCAATAGACAGGCTATTGGGTTGTTCTCTCAAATAAAGTTTTGTATATTGGGTCCGAGAGATCGGCCAATCATTTTCATAACGAACCTCGTGAATTTCATCGAGCTTGGAGCTGACTTCCAGTCGTACGGGGGGCATTTCCAGAAACCCACTTGTAGTATCATCTTTCAAGAAGCAGTCCATAAACTCTTTGGTCATCTTCTGCACTTCTTGTGAATAATATGACAACCACTTGCCGGTGCGGTGTGTATACACCCATTTATGCTTAGACTTCGCTTTTTCAAAAGCTCTGAATGAGCCCATCGTATGTAAGCCATGGTCTGAGAAGGAAGCACACACCAGCATGGGGATGGTAATTTCTTCTAACTTGGCAGCTTTGGCTTTCCAAAAATCATCGTATAATGGATGCTCCTTTAACCAGTCGGTTGCGATACACCCCTCGAAATTTTTGAAGTCTTCTTGTGTGCCATTGATCACAGGCTTTACTTCTGTATTCCACCAAAATGTGGGAAAACCACTTTCCTCTACTCCACCAAAACAAAAAATATCGCGATATGGATCAGTAAGCCCTTCCCATGGAGAAATACAGCATAAAGAAGGAGGAGGCCCTCCGTAAGCTTGACAAGCAGCCACATGGAATTGGCTAATCGCTAGGAAGCTTACGCCATTGAGCCCCACTTTACCGATACACCAGGGTTGATTTGCAATCCACTCAATAGCCTCGTAATAACATTTACCCTGATGTTAAGTGAATGCGGAAGGTGGACCGCCACTGTTCGCATAACCGGGCAAATTAATATTAACGACTGCATATCCAGATGAAACCCAAAAATTGGGATCAGGCGACTCCCAACTCGTCAATTTGGAAAATTTAGGTCTTCCTCCGGCCTGAGGAATCAGACGATATTGTTGAGGAGGGCCATTCATAGGTGTTTTTTTGAGAGCGGGAGTGAGATGATTGTCATAGGGGTGTGCACACATCACTACCGGTATTCTTTCACCATTGGATGCAGCTTTTTTTGAACGGAAGATGTTTGCGGTCAAAAAAAAGCCTTCGCCCATAGGGATTTCAACATCATATTCATATAGCACATCCGGTTCTGGTTCGGTAAGCTCAGCTTTGGGATTAAAAAGTTGTCCGCTTTTCAAAGCATTCCCTAATATTGGCGCTACTGCCTGAAATGTCCGAATTACGTTCATGATTTTTTCTTTCGTAATAAACATTTTGAGGCTCCTCTTATCTATATGCTTCGGGCAATTGGATAGCCAACGCTGCTTTTCAACGGGCGAATTGGTTGCGCTCCGCTGCAAAAACCTTGTTATGTGATTTGGCGTTTCTTTATACCTGCCTTCATCATCCTCCATACAACCATATGATGGAAAGGCCGAATTAAGTTGAAATACACCGGCCCCGTCCAGTGAAGATAATTAACAGATGTGAATACGTGATACCTTGTACGATTCTGATTGAATTTTTCTGCTATGACACCAAATATAGCTGTTAAGTGTTTATCTTCTGGTGTTTCAGAAATCCAGTATATACCTTCTTTTGCATCACGCACAATAAAAAATGATGCATTTTCACCAGGCTTAAAGGAAAGATCCTCTGGCTTTATGGAGGGCAAGGTTTCTGGCTTTTCGTGACGAGTTAGCCCGAGGAGACCTACAAAAATTTCTCTAATTCTATATAGAGAAACCATCCACCAGGGATAGTAAGAGAGCATCCCTGAAATAAAACTTCTTAAATCGACATCACTTTCAATGGTTTTAATATCGATATGATCCGCATTCTTGAAATAAATCTCAAACTCTTTGTATTTTTGAATCACATTCATTTTACGACTCACATAACCATTGAAATCTGCGGTTTACCCGTCAGTATTTCGTTTGTTGGAATTAAGTATTATGTCCCCCGAATCCACGAATCCCCGAATCCCAGGGAAGCAAGTCCTAAGACTTTTTTGAGATTGCTTCTAACAAAGTTCTTGTTCCATGGCTTTCGCTAAAAGCACCCAAGTACCTGCATCCTCTTTGCAGATCTTCTCGGCCAGTTTTGCGATGTCTGATTCACTCATCTTTTTGTCCCCATAGTCAATGAATAGCCCCGTAAAATCCAGGCTCGAAATATTATCTGATTCTACAGTGATCTGATAAATAAACTGTGAATGCTTCGCCGGCCCGCTTATGTGCGTGCTTGTCCAGAATAATGTTTCCGGATAAATCTGTACGAGCTTTGGCTTTTCAAACTGATTGACGGCGCCGATGGTAAACGTATCAGTCAAAATGACTGTTCGGTCGGTGATATGCTCGATTTCCCGGATGACGCCCTTTGCACCCATGAGGACGTGGTCTTCTGGAGTATAGGTTGTGCACCATTCAAACGCCTTGCGGGCAGGCACATTAAATCGCTGTTGAAAATTGTAATAGATGGGTGTTGGCATTGGCTCAAATCCTTTTCTGAATTGTATTTAGTACTCTCAAAATTCAACGTTGGCATTCACCGGCCGATCCGAGTGAAATACCCTTGCTATGTGATTTTCTCAACCACGCTTTCAGGGTATGTTTTGGCTACTGCATCAAAGGTACTTTCGCCTTCCGTATGTACCCGTACGAGTTTAGCTGTGCCGAGGCAATTTGTAATTGCTAGATCGCAACCAGTCGGGACCACGGAGACTCCAAGCTTCTTTGCCCATGCTTCTAATACTGTGTTTGAAGCGCTGAATGCGTTGAGACCGTCTAAAAGTGCGGCCTCAATCTCGAGAATTCGTGACAAACCAAAACTTTTCAGTTTCGCAGCCAGTGTCTTATCTGAAAGCCAAAAATACGCAGACTCGCCTCCCCAACTTCCAAGGAGAGGTGAAACGCCCCCATCACTGTGATGCAGGGGCACGGTGACAGTCCACAACCTCCCCGATCTTATGTCCTCTTGAGACTGGAAGGGGCTCTCTTGAAAGACCTTATCTGCTTCTTCCTCGCTCAGCAACTCCTTAGCGACAAGGTCATGAAGTCTCTTTTGTAAAAACTCCAATGATGAAGGTATTAGTCTTTGTTGCATCTCATCCACTTCATGATCCAATAATCTGGCGTAGTGCCAGGTGCGTATTCGAGCCTCAGCCAGTATCGGTGTAAGATCATGTTCCTGAAACCATAGGTAATAAGAGGAAAATCGATTCGGCTTTAGGCTTTGGTACGGTGAGCTATTCAAATGCTCGTCCATCAATCTGCATGCTTCAGAGTGATAGTCGAATATTAGTTGTGATTCCGCTGTGAGCGTACGTTGAAGTTCAACGCTAAAAGTGTTTGGATTCCAGAGATCTATCATGGAGCTGTTTTCCCTTACCACCTAACATTTCCAAATCACCGGC
>PIVS01000315.1 GCA_003353855.1 Desulfobacteraceae bacterium | reverse complement strand
ATGGCAAGAGTTATACAAGTAATGTCTGAGCACTTAGATGGCCCGTCAGGAGCTCTTACTCCCAATGATTTTGGGGAAATGATAAATATTGCTCATAATTATGCTTCATATGAAAAACATTTTGGCCAAAAAGTTTATGTTCATCGAAAAGGTGCAACCTCTGCAAGAAAGGGTGAGCTCGGAATTATCCCTGGTTCCCAGGGAGCCTGTAGTTATATCGTCCGGGGAAAAGGAAACAAGGATAGTTTTACATCCTGTTCCCATGGTGCAGGAAGGATTATGAGCAGAAGCAGGGCAAGAAAAATACTCGATCTTAAAACCGAGAAGCAAAAACTCGATAAACTCGGTGTTATCCATGCAATTTGTCATGCAAAAGATCTTGATGAAGCAAGTAGCGCCTACAAGAATATTGATACCGTAATGAAAAATCAAAAAGATCTGGTGGCGATTGAAAATCAACTAACTCCTATTGCAGTTGTTAAGGGATGATTTTTTGACAGATAAAACAAACATCGTCTAAGCCTTTATAAAGTAACAAAAGGAAATCAAACGCGAGCCTTTTTTGCTTTGTGCGCCAGGCATGGAGCAGGGTCTTACTTGCGCTACTCAAGTTAAGGCTTTCAACAGGCAAAAAACGAAAAATGATTCGAAAGCAAATCGTTTATGTTGAAAGAAATATGAAAACAATCAACATGTTGTCAAAGCCAGCTCCAACGGCTGTGTTCCTTTCTTTTGGAGAAAGTTCGCTTAATTTTGAACCTAGGGTCTGGATTGCGGAGTTTAGGGCAGTTTTGCCAACTGAGAGTAAATTGGTTTTCCCCCCAAACGATTTGCCACAAGACTTGCACTGAGGCAAGTTACCATCAGGGGAAGGATCAGTTCATAACTGCGGGTCATTTCCACAATGAGAATAATACCGGTAATGGGAGCCTGGACTGTTGCGGCAAACAAAGCGCCCATTCCGCCAATGGCAAACACACCGGGATGTTCAACCAACCCCGGGAAAAACGCCATGACAAGCTGACCGAACCAAAGCCCTAGAAATGTACCCAGGGCTAACAAGGGTGCAAAAATGCCACCCGGGGTGCCAATGATATATGATAAAATTGTAAACAGAAAACGGAGCAGAAATAGTCCCAACAGGACCCCTGTATTGAATTTATTATGCAGGGCAAGTTCAAGAGATTCATGGCCGCCACCTACCGCATTGGGCATAAAGCATGCGACAACGGCAATCGTTAGAGCAATAATAAGGGCCAGCAGATAAGGCTTGATGCCATCTATGTTTTTACTATACAGAACCCCTTTAAGCATAAGACTATTAAACAAGGTGCCAAGCAGCCCGAAAATCACTCCAAGGGTTGCAAATAATGGCAAAGTCGCAAGTTTAGGAACTTGAAAAGAGGCATTTAGGATGTCGGGTTGATGACCATTTAAAGCCTGCACCACTATGACAGATATACAACTGGCAAATATTACAGCCATAAGGGATTGAAAATTATATTTGAAATGGTCGCGCATCTCCTCTGTAACAAAAATAAGCCCGGCAAGGGGAGCATTAAAAGCGGCGGCAAGCCCGGCAGCAGCCCCTGCTGCCACCAGAACATGGTGCTCAAATTTATCCTGGGATGTTCCAATCATATCACCAAAGGCGCTTCCCATATGAATTGTCGGCCCTTCCCTGCCAAGGACCAGGCCGGAACCTATGGCCAAAACCCCTCCGATAAATTTAACAGGAAGAACTCGTTGCCAAAGGATCTTTTTATTTTCTTTTAAAGTGATTTCAACCTGTGGAACCCCTGAACCCGAAGTCTCTGGTGCAAATTTTCGAACCAGAAAAAGAGAAAGGGTAACAGCAGCACAAGTCAACATCAGGAAAAGAAGCAGCAAGCCCATGGATCCGTCAATATTATCAATAAAGGTCTTTCGCAAGCTATCTGCTTGATCAAGACAAGTATGAAACAGGGCCCCAACCAAACCTGAAAGAAGTCCAACCAAGCCACTTTTAAAAATTAATATGTTTGAAAACTTTCTGCTCATATATAGGGATCTTTCTTTAAATTTTCAGTCACAAAATTATCCTGCATCCTTAATGGGTGGTCACAAAGCGCTCAAAGTTTAGCATAGTGGATATGTGACTTGCAAGTTGATTTTGCCACGCCCTTTTGCTCCATGACAATTGGGCCGGTAGCTTTAGTTTTCATATGGCCTGTGCCCTTATTATAGTGAAAAATTATATGGGGAAATGGATTGGTTTCATCACCGGATCGCATTATACCCACAAGGCAGGGTGAACTTTGTTTGCGGGGCAGGAGTCGGCAAGGTCAAGGCTCACGGTAATTCGGGAGACCACTGCCTGGTAAAAAGGCCCTGGTGCAACCTTTTTAGTCCGGCTAAAAGTATGTTTTTCTATTTGAGGTTTACCAGAAATGCTTTTTTTAGTAAAAGTTTGATCCCAACAAGGAATAAAACATAATGAAAACTTTAATCTCTGTTCGTTTTGTTTTTGGATTTATATTGCTCTGGGCTGGTGAAATCGGTCTCAAGTCTCTTTCCAGGGCGTCAATGGAAGCTGGGGCTGTCCTCTACGTTAGAAGTGTGGAAAAAGATTTTTCTAAAAAGAAAATTTTATCAAAGCAGACAAATTACCGGAAATTGGTGGAAGACATTGATCCAAATGGTGCCTGATCCTTTCCCATTTTAGATCTTGACTTTTGGGATATTATTGATTAGTGCTCTTAATACACTTTTATTGCAGAATATCTCGTTATGGTATGATATTGGCCTGTTGCAAAAGCTTCAGGCACACTCGAAGTAATTGTCCGAACACAAAGATTCAACGGTTGAACTACACCCGGTAAACCAGGAGGAAGTGGATCTATGAAGTTGGATAAATTTTTAATTGTCATTATTCTTTTTGTTTTACTCATTCTTCCGGTATCGGTTGCAGCCACCGACAGCAACCCTGCCAAGGACAGCCTTGATGGAAAAACACGCTATACCTTTGAGGTTTTGGATCCGGTTACCCAGTCTTCAACAGGGACTGATGGGGAGCACGGCGCACATGTAAATCTGGGAGAGACATTGCCCTTGTACAGCTGTATCCCTTTTGCCTGTATGCTTTTGTCCATTGCTCTTCTTCCCTTGGTGGCCGGTACGTTCTGGCATCATCATTTTGGTAAAATATCCGCCTTCTGGGCGGCCAGTCTGGCGATTCCCTTTATTGTCGGCTACAAAGGGCTTGCCCTATATGAAATCCTCCATATTATCCTGGCGGATTATATCCCCT
The DNA here is from genome assembly GCA_003353855.1 of Desulfobacteraceae bacterium. Lineage (GTDB taxonomy): Bacteria > Desulfobacterota > Desulfobacteria > Desulfobacterales > Desulfobacteraceae > NBML01. Next base: position 2,539 of record PIVS01000315.1, on the reverse strand, counting down.
TTATCATATTATTGTGGGCGCTTTTCACGGTTTCCGGCGGGATATTGCTGCGGGGCTCCCTGCGGGGAAGCCCCCTGGTTAACACCATCATTATTCTGATCGGAACGATTCTGGCGTCCTGGATGGGGACCACTGGTGCTGCCATGCTTTTGATCCGCCCTTTTCTACGGGCAAATGAACATAGGAAGAACAAGACCTTTATGGTGGTCTTTTTTATTTTTCTAGTGGCCAACATAGGCGGGGCGCTGACGCCCCTGGGAGACCCACCCTTGTTTTTGGGCTTTCTCCACGGGGTAACCTTTTTCTGGACCCTTAAAATTCTTCCCCATATGCTGGTGGCAGCAAGCTTTCTTCTGGGAATCTATTTTTGTCTGGATACTTATTTTTATAAAAAAGAAGGGGCCAAAGTACCGGATGACGGAGAGAAAAAACCCCTTCGCCTGGTGGGAATATATAATTTTATCTTCCTTGGGGGAATTGTGGGTGCTGTTTTAATGAGCGGCATTGTAGATCTGGGAGAAGTTTCAACCTTTGGTGTGCATCGGGCTGTTCAGGACTGGCTCAGGGATGGACTGCTCATGGTTTTCGGTTTTGGATCCCTCTGGGCAACCCCCAGAGCTCTCAGGGAAGAGAACGAATTTTCCTGGTTTCCAATTATTGAAGTGGCCTATTTGTTTATCGGGATCTTTATTACCATGATTCCCTGCCTTTTGCTGCTCAAGGCCGGTCCCAACGGTTCCTTTGCCTTTCTTATCAATGCGGTGAAAGAACCGGTTCATTATTTCTGGGTGACAGGAATGCTCTCTGCATTTTTGGACAATGCTCCCACCTACCTCACTTTTTTTAATACAGCACTTGGCAGTTTTTATGCGGGAATGACCGAAGCCCAGGCAGTGCCGTTGCTGATGACTAAAAAGGCTATTTATCTCCAGGCTGTTTCAAGCGGGGCGGTTTTCTTTGGGGCATGCAGTTATATTGGAAATGCCCCCAATTTCATGGTCCGTTCCATTGCCTCGGAGGCGGGAACAGCCATGCCAAGTTTTTTCGGCTACATTTTCAAGTACTCTTTGATTTTTTTAATCCCGACCTTTGTTGTTGTCACCTTCATTTTCTTTTAATATACTGGTTTATACGCAATTACAAAGAAGGAGTCTTCCATGAATTTTAACCTCACAGGAATTAAAATTGCCATCATCGGTGGCAATGATCCCTGTAGTGAAATATTGGACCTTTTAAACGGACCCGGTTTAAAAGAACGGGATATCAAGGTTTTAATGGTGGCAGATACGCTGAAAAATACCAGGGGGGTTGCCAGTGCAAAAGCTCTGGGTATTCCTACCAGTATTGATTACAAAGAGGTGTGTGATCTTAAAGGCGTTGACCTGATTTTAAAGTTGAAAAACGATCAAATGCTGACCTGCATTCTGGAAAAAATTAATACGGAACGGGTGAGCATCATTGATCTGGACACTTACCGGGTCATGTCCTTTATCAGCTTTTTAAAAACAGAAGAAGAAAAGATCCGGGTAAGGAAAAAAATTACCGATAAAGAGATCTGCCGGGAAGAGATTGTTACCCTCTTTGACAATTTTTCAAATCGTATAATTAAGATTGCAGATAAGAAAAATGTATTTTTGAAGACAGAAAGGGAAGATCTCATTGAGGTTGAAAAGGAATTGTCACAGGTCATCCAGGGCAGTATGATTCCTACCTTTATTATCAATAAGGAGCATATTCTCACCCATTGGAATAGAGCCTGTGAGGAGCTCACCGGCCATGATGCGTATGAGCTGGTGGGAACCGACCGCCAATGGGTGCCATTCAGATCTGCCAAAAGGCCGACCATGGCCGATGTGGTTGTGGGGCAGATGTCCGAGGAAGATGTTAAAAAATATTACGGGTCCTCCTGGCGGAAATCCAAGATTGTTAAAGAAGCCTATGAAGCAGAGGAGTTTTTTCCCCATCTGGGAGAGAGCGGCAAGTGGATTTTTTTTACGGCTGCCCCTATTAAATCACCCGACGGCAAGATCATAGGTGCCATTGAAACCCTGAGGGACCAGACAGAGGATAAAAAAGCCCAGGAGGAGATAGAACTCCAGGATCAGGAATTATTCAAACTTCATGAAAAATATAAAACCTCGGAAGAAAAATACCGGTCCCTTTTCAATAACAACCCCAATCCTATTTTTATTATTGATTTTCAGACCCTTGAAATCTTGGATATTAACCATCGGGTGGAAAATGATTACGGGTTCTCCAAGATGGAGCTTCTCGGCCGTTCCTTTCTGGAGATAGGGGATAAGGATGACGATACCATTGAAGAGGAATTAACAGGGCTTAAAACAGGTGAGGCTATTTTGTTTAGCAAAAAACGTCACTTTCAAAATACCGGGGAACCGTTTTTTGTGAATATGAAAGTTGTGAATGCGACCTATAGTCACAGGGATGTACTCATTGCATCGGCCACAGATATCACCGAAAGCGTTGAAAAAGAGACCCAGCTTATCCAGGCCGGAAAATTGGCCACCCTGGGAACCAT
>PIVS01000874.1 GCA_003353855.1 Desulfobacteraceae bacterium | reverse complement strand
AAGGTTGAAAACATGACCTGCGGAGCCTGCTATTCCAATATTAATGCAGGGCTTTCTCCCTTGGAAGGATTTTCAGGCATGGGGGTCAATTTGTTCCGGAAACTGGTTGCCGTGGACTTTATCGGCGGGCTGTCAGCTGAGGAAATCGGTACAGCCATTACCAAATCAGGATATCCCGCCACCCTGGAATCCGTGGATCCCATCATGGGAAAAGCGTCCTTTGCCTATTTAAATACCAGACAGAGGGGACAGGGTTCCGGCGGCGGCTGCTGCAGCCGGGGCAGTGATCCCGTGGCAAGCCAGGGTCAGGTCCCATTGCCCCAGCCCGGTTTACAGGGGGGCGGTTCCTGCTGCTCCCTGCCAGGCAGTTCTCAACTTCCGCCGGCAACAACAAACTAATTCTAACTAGACTATAACTTGATTGAAAAACTTAAACTCTACAGGGAGCAACAAAATGAATCGGGTAAAACCTTTAGCCTTTACACTCATCCTGCTAGGCCTCTTTCTGGCCGGATCAACTGCCCATGCCTGGTTTGGGGAAAAATTTAAAAAACTGACCCCAAAAAACGATGAGATTTCCATTCCCCTGGAAGGAATTTCCGACGGCCAGGCCCATTATTTTACAACCAAGTCCGAAAAAGGGGTGAATGTAGAATTTTTTGTGGTCAAAAGCCATGACGGGGTCATCCGGGCGGCCATTGATGCCTGTGATGTATGTTATAGGGCTGGGAAAGGCTATATCCAGGAAGGCAATATCATGGTCTGCAGCAATTGCGGGATGAAATTTGCCACGGACCGGATTAATGAGGTCAAGGGCGGGTGCAACCCGGCTCCCCTGACACGGACCATTAAGGGCGATAATCTTGTGATTTCCATGGCAGATATCAATGCAAATGCCTGGTTATGCGAGTTTAAAAAATAAGAGGAGATAAAATGGCCTGGGATCCGGAAACATACAGGGAAAAGCGGGAAAAAGTTCTTGGTATTCGCAAAAGGGGGATCTCCTTTGGCAGCCTTTCTACCATTGCCTCATTGGTCATTCTTCTGGGGTTTGCCTTTGTCAGTATACCAGGAGCTGTTTCCTATATCCGAACACGGCACCTGGATGATGCCATTTACAAGCTGGCCGGGAATACTGCCTGGGAAGGTTCTCTGGTGGCACAAATCAGGCAGTTGGACGGTGTAAGAATCGCAGAACAGGATACCCACGGCACTCGGTTGGTGGTAACCTTTGACCGACGAACTGTGGGACCGGATACCTTTAGCGCCCTGTTCAAACAAAAAAACCTGGATGCTGCCCTGCTCAACCGGGTCAGCCATCGAGCGCGGCAGACCACCCTGGAAGCGGAAAAGGAATTAGAACGTGAAACTTTATAATATTTCCCTGGGTAATATACGCCGCCGCAAGGGCAAGATGCTGTTTCTTGCCCTGGGACTGATCATT
>PIVS01000873.1 GCA_003353855.1 Desulfobacteraceae bacterium | reverse complement strand
GCGGAGTTGTTGTATTAATGAACAGTGTAGGTATAGGAAATTTCCCCATTTGTGTATCCCTTATCTTCAGGACGAAAGGCCCGAACATACTCAACAGTAGCAACTGATCCCGTTACGGTTTTGCGAAGATGGCCATGTTCAGGGAAGTTCCGTCAAGCTGCAACCCCGATTCACCTTCATGGTTTCCGTTTACCAAAAATAAAGGAGCTGACTTGGCTATAATATCAAAATGTTGTCGATGATCATACGCGGCATCAAAAGCGCCCTGTTCGGTGTCAGGATAGTATTTTTCTGTCATGAACGTATCACAGAGGTCAATAAAAAAGTCCGGGTTATCATTGAGTTGATTTTGTAAAGCAACATGGTACAGGTCTACATTAAAATTTTTATCTCCCTGGTGCGGGTCTGCCTGTACAGTAAAAGTAAAGGCGCTACCTGCTGATCTTTTGGTGTGAAAAGTATATCCGTCCCCAATGACGTAATCGGATGAACCGGATTGTTTAAAGTTCATCCGATAATAGTACAAGGTATTTTGTTGGAGACCGGTTAATTCTTTTTCCAGGGGAATCCCAGCCGTAATGTTGGACTCGGTCGTCTGGTCTGAATAGGTGCCGTATTCAAAGTAGACTTTCCCGTTGTTTATGGTAAGCAGGTTTGCTGTATTACTATTGATGGTTGGACTGCCAAGTATAACCGTGTCCTGACCGACCGTCGTCAAGGGAAACCATAAGAGGGTGACAACCGTAATTACTCCCAACAGCAATAGAAACTGGGCTTTGCTCTTCGTTTCTTTCAATAGTTCATTTTTAATTATCAATATATGCATGATCCGCTATCCTTTTAAAAATTAGTTAATCTACAATATTATCAAATAGTAAAAATTCACCTTACTCGAATTAAATTGTTTATGTCAACACTTCAAAGACTTCGTGCAGTGCAATTGAACGGAATGATCCATTTTCACTAACTTTCTTATTCGTTTTATTCATACCGCCATGAACTTGTTCCATGTTAATTCTTACTGAAGCGGATGGTTATCGGTGTTGTATTACTCTTTACCTTTTCAAAGTTCCTCTGCCTTAACACCCACTAGATGCCGCCAAGTATACCGGGGCAAAGCCATCACGCCTTATTCTTTTCAAAAAGTGTATTTTAAAAACCGGAATATGCATTGTACACTTTCGGCTGGTATATTCTCAAAATAACTGGGACAGACAGCAAAAATCGAATCTTTATTGCGTTTGTAAATCCAGAAGCGCCTGGCTTTTAGGAGTGATTTCCATGGGGGGCCTGTCAATTTTCCCTTGAACCAAAATCCTGGCCCCAGTCACCACGGTTTTTTCAGATAGGGCCCTGAAAAAATCTTCAACCCGCTGCTTTTCTTCACGTCTTGCAATGCGGACATCAACGGCTGCCATGGCTTGGTTGGGAATGATATTGACCTTGT
>PIVS01000872.1 GCA_003353855.1 Desulfobacteraceae bacterium | reverse complement strand
AATTCCTGGTAAAAATTCCGGGAAATCTCATACATGCCGTGCCAGTGGGTATAATCCGGTGCAAACATGGCCGCTGCCATGCGGGCACGCCTGCCCTCGTGGTGCCAGATTTCAAACCAGGTATAGCCGATCTGGTGCTGGAATCCGCTGTTTTTCCAGATCTTGTCTTTTTTCAGCATTTTAACAATTTCAAGCCCTGGTTTGGCAAACTTGTCATTGTACAGATTTACCAGATCATCCAGCTGGAGATAAAAATCCTTGACATGGTTGATGCCGTGGCAGGATTTACAGACTTCCTGCATGGAGGCCCTTCTCTCCTTCCAGGAAACAACACTCTTGATACTCTTTTCTTCAATCACTTTTTTTAGTTTATCGCCCTTGCGAACATAGAATTTTTTCTTGGCTTTCTGGCCTGCCCGGGGCGGCATATCACCGGTGACATCGGTAACCGATCCATCGGTAAAGGTAACCCGGTTCAATTTAGAAGAGACCGGAGCCCTCAGGTTCCAGGAAAGCCTGTCCCCAACATTATGACTGTTTTTGGCAACGGCACCGTTGAGCTTGACAAAAGATCCCATGTGGCAGGTGGAACAGGTGGGGGCGGTATGGTAATCATCGCCCAGAACCCAGGCACCATCCTTATAGATATTCATGCCGTTGGGGGAAGATCCTTTGTCGGCTGTGTAAAATGCAATACCGTGTTTAGATTCTTCGTAGATTTCTTTTTGGGGATGGTCCGGACCCAGATGACATTTACCGCAATTTTCAGGCTGTCTTGCCCTGGATGCGCTAAAATCATGTCTGGAATGACAGGCATTACAAACACCCTTGCTGCCGTCGGGATTGATACGGCCTATTCCAGAATTGGGCCAGGTGTTGTAATCCATTTGCGGGGCATCGGTTTTGGACCGCAGGGATTTTCCATCCTTGTCCCGTTTCAAGGCAACCACTGATCCGTGGCACTGCCAGCAGCCGCTGGCCATATTTGCTTTGTTGGTGGGCATACCGCCGACCACTTCGGCCAGCATATTGTCCAGGGATGCCATGATTTCACCGGCGGTTGCATGGTGGGAAATCGACATCTCCTTTGCCTCTGGTTCATGGCATTTGCCACAGTCATTGGGCGAAAGAATTGCCTTGATAAAGGCACCTTCATGATTGTAGCCCATTTCATCACCCTTGTCTGCCGCATGGCAGTTGTAGCATCCCACCTGCCCTTCCTTGGCTGCGGCATGGGCAGAATTTTCCCATTGTGAAACCAGGGATTTATTTTCCTTTAAATGACAGGTGATGCATTTTTTATTCATTTCCTGAACTTTTGGATTTTTAACGTCAAAGGACTCTTCGGTCAATGCCAGTGCCGTCCCTGCCGTAAAAATGCACAAAATTGTAAACACCAATAATGACCTTAAAAAAGTCATGATCACATTCCTCCAAAATATTAAGAT
>PIVS01000314.1 GCA_003353855.1 Desulfobacteraceae bacterium | reverse complement strand
AAATTTTTCCGTCATCTCAAATGTTTTTTCAGCTTTTACATTACCGTCCAGGTAATGGCAGTCTCCGATATGTCAGCCCGAGACCAGAACTCCGTCGGCACCCTTTTCAAAGGCCTTGAGTATGTAATTGGGGTTGATTCCCCCTGAGCACATCACCCGGATAATTCGCATATTGGGTGGATACTGAAACCTACTCACCCCGGCAAGATCAGCTGCCGAATAGGAGCACCAATTGCAGGCAAAGGTAATAATCTGAGGATCAAAGGTATCGTTCATGGATCTATCCTTATTCTTCATCTAAGGTATTATTCTATAAGAGCGGCTTCAACCATAGCCAGCACTTCACTGTCATAGTGAAAAACACCGGCCGCACCAGTCGGGCAGGCAGATGAACAGGCGGCACAGCCCTTGCACAATGCCTGCTGCACCCGGGCAAGTTTCACCCCTTCTTTTGTTTCATAAATTTCAATGGCACCAAAGGCACAGGTATCTTCACAGGCACCACACCCCCGGCACAGGGCTTCATTCACAAAGGAAACCACCCCGTCCACCACCACACTGTCCTTGGACAGTACAACCGTGGCCCTTGAGACCGCCGCCTTTGCCTGGGCAATGCTCTCTTCCACAGGCTTGGGATAATGGGCCATGCCGGCCAGGAACATACCGTCGGTGGCAAAATCAACGGGCCTGAGTTTGGCATGGGCTTCCATGAAGAAATTGTCATCATTGAGTGTCAGTTTGAACAATTGTACCAGAGAAGAATTTTCCCGGGGCTCAATGGCAGATGCCAGCACCACAAGGTCAGTTTCAATTTCCAGGGGCAGTCCCAGAACATGGTCACGGGTGTGGACGACCAGGGGATCTCCCGCACTTTGAACCACGGGTTTTTGTTCTAGGGTATACCGGATGAAAATAACCCCTTTCTCCCTTGCCTCTTTATAGAGCAGTTCCCGCTGGCCATAGGTCCGAATATCCCGGTAGAGGACATAGACATCCATTCCGGGGTTCATTCCCTTGAGCTTAAGGGCAGATTTCACTGAATGGGTGCAGCAGACCTTGGAACAATAGGGCCGGTTCTCATCCCTGGAGCCCACACACTGGATAAAGACAGCAGATCGCAAGTCTTGGGTAAGCCCCCCATTGCTTTTAAGGACAGTATCCAGTTCCAAATGGGTGACCACCCTTTCATCATCCCCATACAGGTATTCGTCAGGTTTACTCTCCTTGGCGCCGGTGGCCATTATAACGGCCCCGTGATCGATGACCATTTCCCTGGAAGAAGCCTCTATGGTGGTTTTAAAATTTCCAATAAAACCGGAAGTTCCAATGACCTTGGCCTTGGTAAAAATATCAACCAAAGGATGTTCTTGTACATCCTTTATAAGGGCTGCGACATTCTTTCCAATGGATTCGCCCTTCCAGGTCTGGTTCAGATACAGGGCGTTACCGCCAAGGTTTTCTTCTTTTTCCAGAAGAACCGTGGGAAATCCTTGATTGGCAAGCCCCAGGGCTGCGGTGATGCCGGTGACGCCGCCGCCGATGACCAGGCACTTTTGCACCACGTCCACTGTGGGCTGGGACAAAGGAACCATGAGGGCAGATTTTGCAACGGCAATTCGGACCAGATCGCATGCTTTCTTTGTGGCCAGCGCAGGCTCCTTGGAATGGACCCAGGAGCACTGGTTCCTGATATTGGCCATCTCAATGAGATATTTATTTAAGCCGGCATCTTTGAGGGTTTCCTGGAACAGGGGTTCATGGGTCCGGGGGGTACAGGCAGCAATGACAATACGGTTCAAATGGTTTTCCTGGATCACGGCCTTGAGCTTATCCTGGGTATCCTGGGCACAGGTGAACATGTTCTCTTCCACATAGGCCACATTGGACAGGGTTTTGGCATAGGCTGCCACATCAGGTACGTTAACGATTCCGCCGATATTGGTGCCGCAATTGCAGACAAAGACCCCGATGCGGGCTTGCCTATCAACCACATCCATCTCCCTGGGGTAGGTCCGGGTTTTTGTCAGACTCCCCCGGGATTTTGCCAGACTGGTACCTGCATCACAGGCAGCAGCAGATGCTTCCATGACTGCCAGGGGAATATCCTTGGGTTCCTGGAGGGCACCGCAGACATAAAAGCCCTTTTTGGAGGTGCTCACCGGATTAAAGCTTGAGGTCTCCACCAGATTATGGGCATTTAGTTCAATCCCCATATCCCGGACGGTCTGGGCCAGATCCTTGGGGGTTTCCATGCCCACGGACAAGACCACCATGTCGAAGGTTTCCGTAATACTTTGTCCCTCTTCACTCACATAGGTGCAGATAAGTTTTCGATCATCATCCTCTGTGATGGAATGGATCCTGGACCGGACAAACCGAACCCCTTCGCTTTTTGCCCGCTCATAATATTTTTCAAAATCCTTTCCAAAGGTCCGCATGTCCATGAGGAAAATGGAGGCCTGAAATTCCCCGTCAATATGGTCCTTTGTCATCATGGCTTCTTTCACCGCATACATGCAGCAGACAGAGGAACAATAGGCATTGTCGCACTTGTTCTGGTCACGGGATCCCACACATTGGAGCCAGGCAACCTTCTTTGGCTGGTGTTTGTCCGGATGACATTCGATGTGACCGCTTGTGGGACCGCCGGCAGAGAGCAGGCGTTCATACTCGATACTGGTGACCACATTGGGAAAATTTGCGTATTGGTAATTATCCAGGCCGGATGGGTCAAAGGGCTTGAACCCGGCTGCCATAATCACGGACCCCACATTCAGGGTGATCTCTTCTTCCCTGTCCTCATAATTTATGGCCCCGGTGGGACAAACCTTGGCACAGATCCCGCATTTGTCTTTGGTCAGTTTAATGCATTTTAAAGGATCAATGGCGTATTTTAAGGGGACGGCCTGGGGATAGGATACATAAATGGCTTTTCGCTTGGAAAGTCCCTCATTAAATTCATCCAAGGTTTTTCCCGGGCATTTTTTGGTGCACTCCCCACAGGCAATGCACTTTTCCATGTCCACAAATCTGGGGGCGCGTTTAATGGATACTGTAAAATCACCCTCTTCTCCGATAATATCCTGGACGGTTGAAAGGGTGTGAAGCTTGATGTTCAGGTGCCGGCCGACCTCGACCAGTTTAGGTGAGATCACTCACATGGCACAGTCATTGGTGGGAAAGGTCTTGTCAAGCTGGGCCATGACCCCGCCAATGGCGGATTCTTTTTCAATCAAATGAACCAGGTAGCCCGAATCTGCCAGATCAAGGGCCGCCTGCATTCCGGAAATCCCGGAACCAACCACCATCACTGAACCGTGAGTAATTTTATTGTTTGCCATTTATTAACTCCAAAATTTATATATAGTCCCCGGCTCTTAACCAAAACTGGCTACTAACCAAAACTGGCCATAGCCTGAACAATGAGTATTCTATTCAAGGTTATCTGCAAGAAATGAAACAAGGTCAATGATCTTAAGATCATGGTCTGTATTTTTCTTGGCACATGTCAAATGGATCTGACATTTGGGACAGGCCGTGATAATTGCCTCAGCTCCTGCGGCCTCGGCTTCCTTAAGACGCTGGATCTGCATCACCTTTGAACAGGAGGAGCATTGCATCCAGGCCGTGGTGCCGCAGCAGACTGCATTTTCCCGATTATGTTCCATTTCACCAAGATCACATCCTTTAACCATCTGGATCAATTGCCTGGGCGCCTCATAGATACCCGACCGCCTTCCCAGACGACAGGGATCCTGGAATGTGACCCGAAGAGAATCGGCCTTAAAGGAAAGATCCGTGTCCGGCAGTTTTTCTGCCAAAAATTCAGTCATATGCCGGATCTCAAAAGCCAAGGGCCCAAACCTTTCTGCAATGGCTTCCTTGAACATGGAATACCCTTCCGGGCATCCAAAGATAACGGTCCTGGCACCTGATTTTTCAATGGTTTCTATATTCTTTTTAGCCAGGATTTCAAAGGTTTTTTCATCCCCGCACCAGAAGGCATCATGGCCGCAGCAGCATTCGTCATTGCTGATCACTGGGCGTATCCCCATTTTATTCAACATCTTTAAATTATTTCTAGCAGACTCAATCATCTTAAGATCAAGATATTCAAAGGCCACATCATAGTAGGCTATGCATCCGGTAAAATAAAAATAATCTCCGGTTTGAGAAATCTTGCCCGCCTCCTTGGCCCAGCCGACTCTGTCTTGTTTGGGCCGGTCTGACTTGACCTGGTCCGGTTTGCTACCATCCGATTTTACCTGGTCCTGTTCGATTTGGGCGGCCTGGATACTGGTGATGGTATGAAACATACCGTGGTGGCTTAATTTTGGCAGGTTTTCCTGGTGCCGGGCTTTTTCCCGAAGACTGCGGATAAAAGCGGGAAAATCAATTTTAACCGGACATCTGTCCGAGCACCGTGAACAACTTAAGCAGGCCCACAAATCAGGGTTGCTCAGGATATCCCCTTCCGGTTCCTTCATGGCGCGTTTGATCATCTGCCGGGGGGAGAAACCGTCAAGTTCCATTGCAACGGGACAAGAGCCGGTGCAAACACCGCACTCCATACAGTAATCAATCTGCTGTTCTGAAAGCTGCATATTTTCTATTCCAAATTTGTGATATAAATCAAAACCAAACTCTTTTGGTTTATCCAAAAACAATTACCCCATATTTCTGACCTTAAATGAAAAATACTCTTTCAAAAAAGATCAAACTTTGGTATCTTAGACTGTTGAATTTCTTAATTTATTCCGACGACCCTGCCGTAGATATTCAAAAAAAAATCAGCATTTTTCCTAAGAAAAAGTTTTACTTTAGATATAAAAAAAGCCTAAGTCAAGATCATTTTTTATATTTTTCCAATGCCTTATCATACTGCTTTACTGTGATATCCCATGAAAAACGGCTGAAATAATCGGACAAGCTTTGACGCATGGGAAAAAACTTATCCGGGTCCAGTAAAAATTTTTCCAATTTTTGCTGGAGGTCCGATGGGCAGGTATATATATTCTCGTCGTGGAATTTTCGCGGCAAAATTTCAGGATAGGACAGACGGTTTGGCAGCAAGGGGAAACAACCGTGACGGACAGCCTCCACTATTGAAATACCAAAATTTTCCTGGATGGCCGTACTGATCACCACACTCCCCCTGGCAAGCCAGGATTGATATTCTTCCCGGGATGAAACATAACCATATACCAGAATTTCTTCTTTAAATGTCTCTTTGGCCTCTTTAAACACCTCAGGAATCATCTCGTATTGTTCCCCGAGAAGGGCCAGGTAAAAACCCACCCCCTTTTCTTTCAATGCCGAGAGCACATTAAAAAAATCTTCCGGTTTTTTGTCATAGTCCCACCGATGGTTCCAGATGATCAAGGGCTTGTCCAACGGTTTATCCAGCTTTTTATCCAGCTTTTTATCCAGGGGTAAAGGGGTTGATTCAAACCGGCACCCGGGATAAAAAACCTGGATTTTCTTTTCAAGTTTCTCCAGCATCCACTGGGGTCTGGCATCGGGCATCTGCTTGATCAGACGCCTGGCTTCTCCAAGAAAGGCCTTAAAATGATAATTTGAATTAAAAAATAAACCCTCCGCAGCAAGGGCTGAAATAATATTGGTAAATCCCAGGTGAGTATTCCTTTTCCCGTGAAATCCCAGGGGATAGGAAAGCTGATTTTCATGAAAATACATGACAACGGGCGGAAGGTCCCGGCTGGCCAGGGCCATGAAATCCGTTAAATTCATCATATCCGTGGTAAAGATCAGATCGTATTGGGCCAGATCTTTGATCTGATTGATAAAATAAAGGGAAGCCCCCTGCATCCGCCACTTCCAAAAGCGGTCCGGCAGGGT
>PIVS01000871.1 GCA_003353855.1 Desulfobacteraceae bacterium | reverse complement strand
TCATTTTTTTTAGCATCAAAATGGATAGGTACGTCCAAACTCAGATGCGGGGTATTTTTAAAACCTGGTTTTGGGGCAAAAGTAAATCCCTGATCACAACGTCGACTATGGCTTTTAATATCCCATTTCTCTGCAGTCCTCCGTAATGAACCGGGGCCGGTCTGTAACAATTGCCATCAAGCCGGGATAATACATAATGCACCAGTGTTGATTTTCCTGCTCCTGAAGGGCCGGACAGGGTAAAACTTTTTCCGGTACCTATCAAAGATAAAGCCGTTTTCAAAAACCGGTTGGTTGAGTCCTTGTATACCCTGCACCTGCGCTCCATCTTGAACAACGAGTTAATATCGATTGAAGGGGGAAGGACCCGGCAGCAATTTCGGGTTTGGAGCCACTTTTGCAAAGGGGAACATTCCAGCGAAGAATGAATGGTCTCGTGGTAATGGGCAAGCTCGACTTTCCCCCGGCCCTGGGGCCTGTACGGCGGGGTATGGACCAGATCAATACCGTTCCTGGCACAAATGATTTTCAGATGCCCGCTGACATAGGCTGCCCCATTAGCAACATAAAAGCGCTGGGGAATGCCAAAACGTTTGACTCCTCCCATAAGATCGTAAATCAGGGGCTCTACCGATTCGGTTAAATAAAACCTGCCGTGAACAATATACCGGCTGCAGTCATCTATAATCACGTGAAGGTAGGTTTTCGGCCGTTCCATATCCCGATTTTGGCAAGTTCCTTGATCATCCGTGTGGTCCATCTGGGATGCGCCATGCGTAAGATGAGCATTTGAGACGATATTTTGTCAGGTATCTGGTGCCTGCCTTTGTCAGATCTTGGCTTGTCTTTTAGGCCGGTGATCCCAAGATGCTGATACCGGTACAGCCATTTTCTCAGAGTTTCGGAACTCAAAGTCATATGAGACCCTTCCGGATGAATGTATTTTAGCAAAGAGGCCTTTTCAAGCATCTTTCCCATAGTCAAGTCATTCGCATCCGGTGTAAAAATGGGCTTATAAGCCCGTAGCGCCACAGCGCTATGTCTAAAATTTTGTCATTGTTTTTTTGCATTCTACCTCCGTTGTTTAAAGTTAAAAAACTTACGAAGGCCCTAATTCAAACCCCTATATTTATAAGAATATACGTTTTGTGTTGATGGCAGTCTTGCCATCTCTTTTAGGGTAAAAAGCCCAGGAAAAATCCCGGATAAAACAAGTCCACTCCTCTTTTGATGACAGGCAGGGAGGTGCCTGTTGATACTCTCTGCTTATCCAATTTCGGATTGTCAAAGCTTTTTCAATCCATCTTTGTATTCGGGCCCAGTTACTGCCGGTATCTTTTGCAATGGAGGCAATAGTGTTTTCTTTTTCATATTCGCCCAAAACATGCATGAGCTTGCACAATGAGGCCTGGTTTATCCGTAAAAATGCATGGGGTGAAATTGAAAAAGTT
>PIVS01000313.1 GCA_003353855.1 Desulfobacteraceae bacterium | reverse complement strand
TTCAAGAATACACAGGGCTTTGGGAGTGGTCCGTTGAAAACCTGGAAGATTTCTGGTCAACGGCCTGGGACTTTCTGGATATCAAGGCCTCGGTTCCCTATACAAAAGCAATTGAAAACAAAGATAAAATGCCCGGGGCAAAATTTTTCTCAAACTGCAAGCTCAACTTTGCCCAAAATCTTCTGCAATTTAGAAATGACAACACTGCCCTGATTTTCAAGGGAGAAGATTCTATCAGGCGAACCCTCACCTATAATCAGCTCTATGATGAAGTGGGAAAAACAGCCGCCTCCCTGAAGGCCATGGGCATTTCAAAGGGAGACCGGGTGGTGGGGTTTGTGCCCAATATGCCCGAAAGCATCATTGCCATGCTGGCAGCCACAAGTCTGGGGGCCATTTGGTCCTCCTGCTCCCCGGATTTTGGAATTAAAGGGGTATTGGACCGGTTCGGTCAGACCAGGCCCAGGGTGCTCTTCACGGCAGACGGTTATTTTTTCAAGGGAAAACCTTTGGACAGTATCCAGCGCATCGCCGGTATTGTCAAAGAACTGCCCTCCATTGAAAAAATAGTGGTCATCCCCTATACAACGGAAAACCCTGATATTTCCGCTTTGCCCAATGCAGTTCCCTTTGCCGATTTCAAGGATCCAAATACCCAAGAGATTGATTTTGTCCAGATGGACTTTGATGATCCCCTGTATATCATGTACTCCTCGGGCACCACAGGTCTTCCTAAATGCATGGTCCAGAGCGGGGGCGGGGTACTTCTCCACCAGAAAAAAGAGCTGGTGCTCCACACGGATTTAAATGAAGAAGACACTATTTTTTATTTTACCACCTGCGGATGGATGATGTGGAACTGGCTCACCTGTTCCCTGAGCGTGGGCGCTAGCCTGGTGCTCTTTGACGGCAACCCCTTCCACCCGCAAGCAGACAGCCTGTGGAAAATGGCGGAAGAAGAAAAAGTGACTGTCTTCGGCACCAGTGCCGGCTATATAGAAGCCTTGAAAAATGCCGGGGTAAAACCAAAGGAACAATTTGATCTTTCTTCTCTCAAATCGGTCCTGTCAACCGGGTCTCCCCTGTCAGATGAAAACTTTGAATTCATCTATACCCATGTGAAGAAAGAGGTACTCCTGGCTTCCATTTCCGGCGGATCCGACCTCAACGGATGCTTTGCCCTGGGCAATCCCATGGGGGCGGTTTACAAAGGAGAACTCCAATGCCGGGGCCTTGGCATGAAGGTTTACGCCTATGATGATGACGGGAAACCTGTGGTGGACAGGCAAGCAGAGCTTGTCTGCTGCGCCCCCTTCCCCTCCATGCCCATTTATTTCTGGGGGGATACCGACGGCAACAAATACCATTCCGCCTATTTTGACCAATATCCCGGCATCTGGGCCCATGGAGATTTTATCCAGATCACGCCCCGGGGCGGGGTTATCATGTTCGGAAGATCAGACACCACATTAAACCCCGGAGGCGTCAGAATCGGTACCGCGGAAATCTACCGTCGCCTGGATGCCATGGAAGAACTGGAAGACTCGGTGGTGGTGGGACAATCCTGGAACAATGATGTGAGGGTGATCCTTTTTGTTAAAATGGCAGAAGGGTTTGAACTCACCGAGGATCTCCAGAATAAAATCAGGGGCGACATCAGGGCCAATGCATCCCCCCGCCATGTTCCGGCCAAGATCATTGAGACCCCAGACGTTCCCTATACATTGAACATGAAAAAAGTGGAACTGGCGGTGAAAAAAATGATTGAAGGCAAGGAAGTCAAAAATAAAGATGCCCTTAAAAACCCGGAAGCCCTTGATTTTTTTGGAAATCTTGAAGAACTAAAAAGCTGACAAATGGCCGGAACCGGGTGTCATCGACCTGGGTTCCGGTCATTAAACCATTTCTGAAAAACCCGAGGGCACTGCCATGAAATCCCCCGTAGAAGACCATTATCATTCCCATAATCTGTCCCGGAGAATCAAGGATGCCTTAAAAAAATCGGGTAAAGAGATAAGCTCCCTGGCCATCAAAGACCTGGCCGCCGTGGATCAACTTCACACCGGAGGTGCCGGAGCCACCCTTGCCCTCCTCAAGAAAGCATCCCTGTTTAAAAAAACAGATGTCACAGGGGAGACCCTAATTCTGGATGCGGGATGCGGGATTGGCGGATCTTCCAGATTATTGGCCAAAACCTTCCAATGCCGGGTCACGGGTATTGACCTTGCCCAAGCCTTTATTGAAACGGCAAGGGATCTGACACGCTGGTTAAAACTGGATCATTGCATTCACTTTGAACAAGGATCTGTTCTGGACATGCCCTTTAAAGCAGACACCTTTGATGCAATTTTCTGCCAGCACATTCTCATGAATATCCAGGATAAAAAAACCGCCCTAAAAGAATTTTACCGGGTCTTAAAACCAGGCGGATCTCTCATCCTCCACGAAATTTTCCAGGGGAAAAACAAAGATATAGCCCTGCCGGTTCCCTGGGCCGGAGACCCCTCCATCTCATTTCTTTTGCCCTGGGAAAAATTTAATTCCATCCTTGTTCCCACATTTACCCTGGACCATTTTTCAAATGAAACCCAAACCGCACTGGAATGGTGGCAAATGGTTCATGCCGCAGGGAAAAATAAAAAACCCCGCCCCTTAAGTCCCAACCTTGTCTTTGGCTCAAATGCCGCTTTTTTTGCCAGTAACATGCAAAAGAATTTCCAAAATAATTCCCTAGAATGTATTGAAGCTGTCTTAAAAAAAGGCTAATATACACTGGCCCGTTTGTTTTAATTCAAACCAAAATTGAAGGAATTCCAATGGAATAGCTAAAAGTGATCGCCATGGGTATTGCCTGTCTTTTTCTTATATCCGGATATAATACAATGGGTGTCGGGGTTCATGCCGGAGTACCTGTAGAAAAACATAAGTATAAAAAGTATAAGCAAAACAAAGGGCAGTCCAAGAAATATGATCATAATTATGACTAGGGTGACAGAAAAAAACCATACCACACATTCGGTAAAAATCCACGTCCTATAAAGGAGAATAAGATGATATCAAAAAAATTAGAAGAAGCCATCAACCACCAGATAAACCGGGAACTTTTTTCAGAATATTACTATCTTTCAATGGCATCCTATTTCAACTCCACAGGGTTGAGCGGATTTGAAAATTTTTTTCTGGTCCAGGTGGAAGAAGAACGGTTCCATGCCATGAAAATGTACCGGTTTCTCAATGAACGGGGTGGACGAGTTTTTCTCAAAGAGATTGAAGCCCCCAAGACAGAATTCAACTCCCCCCTGGAGGTGTTTGAGCTGGCCTATGAACATGAAAAACTGGTTTCCAGCATGATTAACAATCTCATGGATCTGGCCATCCGGGAAAATGACCATGCGGCAAAAAGACATTTTGACTGGTTTGTGGAGGAGCAGGTGGAAGAAGAAGCCTCAATGGAAACCACCCTCAACAAACTGAAACTGGTCAAAGGGGAGGGCCATGGCCTGCTCATGATGGACAATGAACTGGCCCAGCGGGTTTTTACCCCTTCTGTAAAATAATCTACTGCCCTGTTCTATTTTTTACGGATAATTTGCTGTCATTGAGTTATATTAGAGAATTTTAATCTTGACTTATCCTTATCGAGTGATATATCAGATATCAGCAACAAATGATTATGTACTGTCCGCCACAGCACACACCCCATGCTTGACAGGATAGAAAACAAATCATATGTAACCTATTCCCATTAGATGAGGAGACATATATGGATACTTATTATATTGACGGAACATTTGTCGATGATGAAAATGCGCTGATTTCTGCAAAGGATATTATAGTTTTGCGGGGATATGGTGTCTTTGATTTTTTAATCACCTATAACAAACGCCCTTTTTTCATTGAGGACCATGTGGCCAGGCTTGAAAACTCGGCAAAGGAAATCGGCCTGACCCTCCAGCACTCCAATGAAGAGATCTGCAATATTGTGGTCCAAACCATTGAAAAAAACCCCCACCACAATGAGTCCAACGTCAGAATTGTCTATACGGGCGGCGTAAGTCCCGATGGGCTTACCCCCCAGGGCAACGGGATTCTCATGGTCATGGTAACCCCAAAATTTGAACTGCCCCAGTGGTGGTATGCCAAGGGTGCCAAAATCATCACCGTTGATATAGAACGATTCATTCCCACATCTAAAAGCACAAATTACCTGTCCGCCGTGTTTGCCCAACAAAAAGCCCATAAAACAGGGGCAGTGGAAGCCATTTACAGGGACCGTGAAAATCGACTATTGGAAGGCACCACCACCAACCTATTCTGCTTTAAGGGCAACAAGCTCATCACACCGCCGGATAATATCCTGCCGGGAATCACAAGAAAAGTGGTCATGGATCTGACAAAAGATCATTTTGAACTTGAATTGAGCCACATAAATGCAGATGAATTAAAAGAGATGGATGAAGTTTTTATCACCGCCTCCAACAAAGAAATCGTTCCGGTGATCCAGGTGGATGACCTGGGGATAGGCAATGGAAAACCCGGGAATAAGACCTGCCGGGTAATGGAATTTTTTAAAAATTATACCCATGACTACGGCCAGGGTATAATGTCCCGATGACCAGCCTCCCCCATGAACTGCTGCCCCAGACCAGGGTTGTTGTGGATCTTGGGGCAGTTGCCCATAATATCAAAGTATTAAAAGGACTTTTGGCGCCGGGAACCGGTTTTATGGCAGTGGTCAAGGCAGATGCCTATGGCCACGGCGCTGTTCAAATTGCCAGAACCGTCCTTAAAAACGGGGCCGATTGTCTGGGGGTTGCCCGGATCTCCGAAGCGATTGAACTCAGAGAAGCCGGCATTGATGCCACCATCCTTTTGTTCGGGGATTTACTGCCGGAGCAGGTGCCCTTTCTTGCAGCCCATGATATCAGCATCACCCTGGGCTGCCTTGAAACGTCACGGACTATTGCCGCAGCGGCAATGGGGCAGGAAAAACCCTTAAAGGTTCATATCAAGGTGGACACAGGCATGGGCCGTTTAGGAATCCTCCATGATCAGTTTGTCAGACCCGATCAATCTGCCAAGCCTGGCAACGGCCTTGCCCTCCCCCTGCAATGCATTGAAGAGATATTGGCAATCCGGGATTTAAAGGGCATTGAGATAGAAGGGATCTACACCCATCTGGCCAATGCAGATGCCAGGGACAAGGCCCGCACCCAACGCCAGATATCCCGCTTTAAACAGCTTGTCACAGAACTTGCGGAAAATAGGCTGACTCCGCCAATGATCCATGCGGCAAATTCAGCCGGGGTGATTGACATGCCGGAATCCCACTTTAACATGGTCCGGCCCGGTATTGCCATGTACGGACTGTGGCCGTCGGGACAAGTGGACCAAACCCGGATCAGCCTGAAACAGGCCATGTCCATCCGATCAAAAATCATCCATTTAAAAAATGTGTCCAAGGGATTCAAAATAAGCTACGGATCCACCCATGTCACCCAGATTTCCACCCGAATAGCCACCATCCCCATTGGATATGCAGACGGATACAGCCGGAAACTCTCCTCCAAAGGAGAAATGATTGTCAAGGGGTCAAAGGCACGTATCACAGGCAGAATCTGTATGGACTTCACCATGATTGATGTGGGCCATATCTCCCGGGCACTCCTGGGGGATGAAGTGATAATTCTCGGCACCCAGGGGAAAGAAAAAATCACGGCCACCGACATTGCCAAAGCCATTGGCACCATCAATTATGAGGTGGTCGCATCTTTAACAAAGAGGATGCCCATCCACTACATTTATCCAGGAGAAAAATAATATGCTGTCTGTCTCTTCCTTTAACTGGGAACAGGGCAACTGGTCCTCGG
>PIVS01000312.1 GCA_003353855.1 Desulfobacteraceae bacterium | reverse complement strand
ATTTTAAGGGTTATTTGTTCATACATGTTTATGACAGGTTCCACGGTAAGCTTTACACCGATATCCTGGTATATAAAATCATAGGTGGTTGATCCGTTTGTGTCTGTTCTCCTATTGGACCGCAGGGGCACTTTCTCGCCTATGAGGATGGAGGCTTTTTCCGAACTGCTGACCCGCAACTGGGGTTTGGCAAGAATCCGTGTATCCCCATCCCTTTTCAGCAGTTTTAAGGTGGCCGTGGGCAGGGACATGTACAATTCCTTGCTGGTGATCTTGCTGATATCGTTAAAGGATGCCATGCCGGTAAAAATCGCAAGAGGATCAGATGTAATCCCGTCACTTGTCTCACTTACCCCAAAGGTAATGGTATCGGAAATAGACAGGCCCAACTCTTTTTCATTTTTCTTTTTCACTTCCATGATTTCAACATTTAAAACCACTTCAGAAGGGGTTCGGTCATTTGCCTCGATGAGTCTGCCAGCCATTTCAACACTTTCTTTCTGGCCTCTGATGGTGATTGCATTGAGTTTCTCATTGGCAATGATATTTTTACTTTTCAAGATTTTCGTTAAAATCGCCGTGGCATTTTTGGCTTTTAAATAGGACAGGTAAAAGGTTTTAACATAGAGTTCATCATATTCCTTTGCCTTGGCAGGGGTATCAGGATAAATCAGCAGGGTCTTTTGGTTTATCATCTTTGCCCGAAGGGAATTTGTTTTCAGCAGAACATCCAGAAACCGGTCAAAGGTGACATCCGTAGTAAAAAGCGTAACCTTAGTTTCTTTTACATCCTTGTCAAAAATAAAATTAATCCCTTCAAGTTTGGATAAAATTTCAAATACATTAGTGACGGGTGTTTTTTTAAATTTCAGAGACAAGAGGGCATTTGTTTTTAAGTCAAGTCGATACTCGGGTAAATCCTTGGGCATTTTTTTAAATTTGGCAAGGGCAGATTTGGCTTCTTCATTACCAGGATCCAGCTCAATGGCTTTTTGAAATGATTTTTTAGCGTTGTCAAAGCTGCCAGTTTTTATCTGCTGATTTCCCTTTTGGGTATAATAAAATGATTCTTTCATCTTTTTAACTTCATCAACCAGTTCAATGGCCCTGTGATTGGAGGAATAAAATGCGATACTGATTTGAAGCTCTTCAATGGCTTCCCTGTAATATTTCTTTGTTATCAGTTCCTCTCCTTTTTGCATATGCGCCATGGAAGCCTTTTGTTTTGCTGCCGTAAGCTTGAGTTTCAATTCAATATCATTTGGGGATTCTTCAAGGGCTTTGGTATAATACCGGACCGCCCCGTCAAAATCTTTTCCAGCGGCAAATTGCTGGGGATTTATTTTGTCGGCATCATTGGCAACACATCCTTGAAACAGAACCAACCCTGCAAAAAAGGCAATTAAAATCATCTTTGGAAACAAGGCCTTCCTAATCATCATAAAACTCCCCTATGTTGATATCTATTGTTTTGTTTAGATCCAATGCCTTAATCCGGATAAAATCATCCTGGATGTCGTCAATCTCATATTTTCCGTCAATTCGATCCCCTGTTCTAGCAACCAGGACCAATTTGTTTTTAGCCAGAAAAACTGCCTTTTCCCCGGCCCTGTCATAGGAGCCGTAATATCTGTAGGAGGCAATATATTCTTTGACCGCAACTGCCGGGTCCTTTGTGACAGGTTCAAGAGTCGGTATGTTTTTTGATTCACTGTCTTTTTTTTCAGGGATAGATTCTTTCTCTTTCCTATCCGTTTTGGGCGGTTTGTATAAAGAAAATAAATCTTTATATACCTTATCGGAAAGCTGGTTGTCTTTAATGGGACCAAAGGGATCAGCCGCCACAGCCCCGTCATCACCTGGTTTTGTTGGGAGGTTTTTAGAATTGTCAACCTTACCGGTATAGGTCAATGTGTCCACCCGGGGCTGGACATAGGGGTTCATTAATCGGTAAATGAGGAATATCAGCAAGAGCCCCACCGCCGCAAAAAAAATAATATTTTTTCGGCTAAATCCCATGGGATTCTCTTCTTAAAAAAAATGATATTCCCAGGCTGAGCTTTAACCTGGTTTCATTTTCTTTTAATCTAACAATTTTAACGGAATCCAGATATAAAAGTCCGGGCAAATTTTGAAGGTCAGAGATAAACGCTTTTATTTTTCCATACTCCCCATTTATAGAAAATTGAGTGTAATAGGTGATCAAGATGGGATGGTCTATTATTTTTGGCTTGAAAATCAGGGTATCTGAAACCCTAAGATGATTTTTATCAATAAGGCTCCTGAGCTTTGCAGCCAATTTTGTAAAGGAAAGTTCATTGGGGATTTTTTGAAAAATTTTGTCAATATTAAATTTTAGCTCTTCAAAGGGGTTAGATTTTTTTCCCTGGTTGGCGGAAGCTTCGCGCCTGAATGCAGAAATATCCCTTTGCAACACAAAAATTTCCTGGGCCTGTTCATCTATAACGGTAACTTTTGCCATAAAATTGCAAAAGACAATTGCAACACAGGCCAAAATTATTATTTTATATCTTTTTGTCATTAAATTTTTTCTACCAGTTCATTTTTAACCCGGTCTTCTTCAATCCGGTATAGCCTTAATTCAAAAGCAATCTGCCGGGGCCCATTGATTTCCTGTTTTAACAATTTAATATCAAACAAAGGGGATCTGTCCAAGGCCATTAAAAATTGGGACACCGTATCTACAAAATCGGACTGGCCTTTCAGGGTCACCACCTGTAAACTTTCAGAAAATGCCACTTCATTTATATTTACTTTTTCAGGTTTGATTTTTTCAATCTCACTCAAAAACAACGCCAGGGAAAACATGTTTTTTTTGATAATGCCGTTTAAGTATAAAAAATCCTGCTGGAGTCTTTCAAGTTTTTTTTTATCCGGGACCATTTTTTTGGAGAGGACTATTTGTTGTTTCCTCTTGGCTTTAAGCTCTTTAATCTTGTTCTGATACTCCTTGATAACCTTATTATTCACCACATATTCATAGGTGTTTCCCAGTGTCAGTACCAGGGTCGTAGCCATGAACAGGACAAGAAAAGAAAATACAAAATTCCCTTGATAATTTTTTTTAACAGAAAGATTTATGTGTAAAGGTTTCATTTTATAACCCCATGGCAGCACCAAACGCCCCTGTGTAAAAGGGTAAGGATATCTCTTGGGTTTCTACGGCTGCCCTCTTCTCAAAATTTATGAGCTTTCTTTCATCAATCATTGTAAGTTCACCATAATTCAAATCCTGTAAAATATACTGGATTTGGGCTTCGGATTTGATATGGGACGCAATGTTCAGGCTGTCAATTTCAAGGTCCGGTTTTTCCGCATATAAATATTGAATCAGCAAATCAATATCATGAATTGCACTGGTATTGTTTTGATTCAAAAAGCCCTTTTTAATCATCTTATGGAAAATCGGGACCCCCTCGGCAAAGACAAAAATATTCAAAAAATCATCAAACAGGCCAAGGTAGACAACACACCCCTTGTGGGGTAAAAGGGCTGAATAAAAATTAAATTGATTCAATCCTGTCGGTGCAACTAACCGTGGGAAAAGGCCGTTTTTTTTAAATACTGCCTCATATTGAGCCAGTACGTGGGACAGGCCCAGGGCAATGAGAAAAACATGTTTTTCTTCCAGATTTTGACCCATGTTTTTCCAGGAAACCCTTAAATCTTCAACCCGGAGATTTAAGGAACTGGAAATGCTCCATAAAATCATTTCATTAACGTTTGAAGCCCCTTTGGGTATTTCTTTAAATTCCTTAATCAGAACTTTGATACATGCATCGGGTAAAGAAACCCCTACTTTCCTGGGTTTGGCCTCTTTATAACTTTTTTTCAGGCAGGCTTCAAATAGGGCTTCATTTAAAATATTTTCCGTTTTAAAAGAGGGTTTGATGGTATCCCCGGAAAGATTGATACGGGATAATTTATGAATCAAAAACCCTTTTTCATTTTTGAAAATTAAAGCAGATTTTATAGTCCCGGAGGAAATCTCAATTCCTGCTTTTAACCAGTTACTGGGAAAAAATTTCATCCTTAGCCTTCCTGATTAATAAACGTAACCCGATTGGCTTCTTCCAGGGTTGTCGTCCCTTTTATAACTTCATTGATGGCAGCATCCCTTAAAAAAACAACACCTTTGCCCCGGGCATATTTTGTTAAAACCGAGGTGGAAAGCCGTTTAATGAACATTTCTCTTAAATCTCCATCCAGCTCAACATGCTCGATAATTGCCTTTCTGCCTTTATAACCAGTACCATTGCAATTTTCACACCCATAGGCATCATAATGGATAATACTCCTAAATTTTTCTGGATTCAGCCCAGCTTCAACCAGGATTTCAGCGGAGATTTTTTTCTGAATCTTACAATCGCAAAGCACGCGGATCAACCGCTGGGCAATAATGCAATTAAGCGCAGAGACAAGGTTATAGGGCTCTATACCCATATGAATAAACCGGTTGATAACCTCAAAAGAAGAGTTTGCATGGACGGTTGTAAACACCAGGTGACCGGTTAAAGCCGACTGCAGCGCAATTTGAGCGGTTTCCCGATCCCGGATCTCTCCCACCAAAATTTTGTCAGGATCATGACGCAAAACTGACCGTAAACCACTGGAAAATGTCAGTCCCTTTTTTTCATTGACCGGTATTTGTGTAATTCCTTCCAATTGATACTCAACCGGATCTTCAATGGTAATAATTTTTGTATCACTGGTTTTAACTTCGGATAAGGCCCGGTATAAAGTGGTGGTTTTTCCGCTGCCCGTTGGACCTGTCATTAAAAACATGCCGTAGGGAGCCTTGATCTGCCGTCTTAATCTGAACAACTCCTTTTTGTTCAGCCCCATTCCCCCAAGGTCAAGTTCTCCTTTTTCAGGCACCATCCGCTGCTGATCCAAAATTCTGATGACCGCATCTTCCCCAAAAATAGCGGGCAGGACAGATATACGAAAATCAATAAACCTCTCTTTGATCTTTAACTTGAACCTGCCGTCCTGGGGGATTCTTTTTTCTGAAATATCAAGTTCCGACATTACTTTTAACCTGGATATCACCGGATTCATGTTTCCCATATCCAGCGGATCCGTAATCTGATGAAGCATACCATTGATGCGGTATCTTATAATGAGCCCCTGGGCGGTGCCTTCAAAATGGATATCACTGGCCATTTTATTGATGGCGTCCAATATTGTTGAATCAACCAGTTTCACCACCGGACTTTCTTCAGAATCCACTTTTTCAAAGGAAATTTCATAATCTCCCTGGTCAGACTTTTTCACCACAGACAGGCGCATTTCTTCGGAAACGCTGGTAAGATCCCGGGATGTGTCCAGTTTTTGAATAAACTTACCTATCTTTTTTTCGCTGACAATCACAAAGGAAAAATCATATTGCAAAAGAATTTCAATATCTTCTATCACCCTGAAATAGTCAATGGGATCAGCCACCGCAAAAATTAGATGATTTTCAGAAAAGCTGAAGGGCACTACTCTGTTCTTGACAATAAAATCAATGCTCAAAAGTTTTAACAGCTCAGGCTCGTTCATGCTGTCAATTCTGGCATATTTACAGGAAAACTGCTCTGCAATTAATTGGGCAAGCTGTTCATCATTTATCAGTCCCTCTTCAACACAAAGCTGTCCCAGCATCCTGCTGGAAATATTTTTCCGGGCAAGCAGCGTTGTCTTTTGGTCCTCGGTCATAAACCCGAAATCAACTGCTAGTTCACCAAACTTCTTTTTTTTCTTTAAATCGAATTGTGCCATTTCTTATCCAATTGCTCCTGCCATCTGAAAAATAGGCATATACATGGCCAGCATGATAAACCCGATGATAAATCCCATTAAAACCAT
>PIVS01000870.1 GCA_003353855.1 Desulfobacteraceae bacterium | reverse complement strand
TTGCCCAGGATATTTTCCTTGGGAATTTTGACGTTGTCCAGGAAAAGCTCTCCTGTGGGGGAGGAATGGGAACCCAGTTTGTCCAGGGATGAGGTTTTTATGCCTTCAAAGTTTTTGGGCTCAATAACAAAAGCGGACAGGCCTTTGGATCCGGCAGCCTTGTCTGTATAGGCGTAAAAAAGGAGGCAGTCGGCTACGTTGGCATTGGAGATCCAGGTTTTGGATCCGTTTAACAGCCAGTGATCCCCTTTGTCTTCGGCGGTTGAGGACATGGCCATAACATCGGAGCCTGCGTCGGATTCTGTGATGCCGAAACCGCCGATGTACTCGGCCGTACAAAGTTTTTCAACATATTTTTTTCTCACCTCGTCATTGCCGTATTTGAAGATGGTGTAGGCACAGCCCAACACCTGCATATTCACCTGAACCCTGAGGGAGGAAGACACCTTTGCCAGTTCTTCTGTGACAATCATGGCTGCCAGGAATCCCATTTCTTCTCCGCCGTATTCTTCGGGAATAACCGTGCCGAAATACCCCAGTTCTCCCAGGGGGCGCATCACCTCTTTAATGGGAAGGTAATGCTTTTCATCCCACTCGTCTGCATAGGGTTCAATCTGTTTTTTTGCAAATTTTCTGACTTCTTTCTGGAGCATCTGAAGTTCGGTTGATAACTTAAAATCCATTTCTCCTCCTCATAAATATTTATAAATTAGAAATTCAGGGGCTGCTTTTTCCCATGGCTTTTGAAAAAGACCGGGCAGCATCCGTTAATATACGAGTACAATTTAAAAGATGATCCTCCCGGATGATCCTGATTTCCGGTATGGCCAGGCTCAAACTTGCCAGAATTTCACCTTTATAATTAAAAACAGGGGCGCTCATGGAACCTAATCCTGGTGTGCGTTCTCCCAGGCTGACGGCATATCCCTGCTCTTTTATTTTGGTAAGTTCTTTATTCAATAGGTCCTGGTCAATGATGGTATTATCGGTCAGGGGCAAAATTTTTGTGGTTAAAAAATATTCGTTTTGAAACTTATCCGAAGAAAAGGCCAGAAGGCATTTGGCCGATGCACCGGCATAAAGCGGCGACTGGTTTCCAATGGGCATGCCCGCCCTCAGGGTCTTGTGGGATTCTATGGTATCAATGCAGATACGCATGCTCCCTTCAATGATGTTCAGATGAACGGTCTCAAGGGTAGCGCTTGCCACCTCTTCCATGTAGGTTTTGCCGATGCCGGTCAGGTTGTTGGCCGTGTTCAGGTTTTCAAGAAACCTGTAAAAGATATTGCCGATATAATATTGGCGGGTCTTGGGGTCCTGGCGGATGAATTCATAGGATTTGAGTACCTGGAGGATCCGCTGCACTGTTGCCGGGCTGAATTTAAGTTCCGAGGAGAGTTCCCGTATACCCCATCTGGGTTTGCTGTCCTGGAATTTGAGCATGATCTCAAGGG
>PIVS01000311.1 GCA_003353855.1 Desulfobacteraceae bacterium | reverse complement strand
CGGTATCCCACATTTTTCCCCGTAAGATAGGGCATGGATTTTCCAAGGGCATTGAGGGTTGCATACCACCTTTTTCGGTAATAGGAATACCAATTGGCAAAATTCTGCCGTTCCAGAACATAATTTGAGCCGGCCTTTGCCCTGTCCACATCAGCGGGCGGAGAAGCAACCAGAGTTAATTCTCCAGGATCCACTTGATCATCCAAATTGGCATCAACAAATTTATAGTAGGTGATAAGATTGTCATCGAGAATCACAAGGTAGGGAATGTTATCCGATGACCGGACATAATAATG
Organism: Desulfobacteraceae bacterium; assembly: GCA_003353855.1. Lineage (GTDB taxonomy): Bacteria > Desulfobacterota > Desulfobacteria > Desulfobacterales > Desulfobacteraceae > NBML01. The sequence continues at coordinate 5,583 of PIVS01000311.1, read as the reverse complement.
GGCAAGGGGAATATCGATATTGCTGCTGAGGGTCCTTTCCGAAACCAATTTAACTGCATCGGCAGTCGTAAAGCCCGTGCCCGTTGCCACCCGTTCCACCTTAATGGTGACCCTTCCCGGGGCAAAAGAAAGGCTGCCAAAGTGGATCCAGCCGTTCTCACTTTCATTCTGGTTGACTTCTGAAACCGTTAGAAGGGTCGTCCCGCCCTGGGAGATGGTGTACTTGGCCTTGGTATCCGAAGAGGTAAATTCATCGCTGACATAGGCGTAGACATCATAATATCCCCCATCAACAACCTCAATATACCATTGGGCAGATTCACCCGCCACTGCTGTGTAATGCTCATCATCTTCATGGGTCCTATTACCCTCATTTGTGCCTGTCCAGTCCCGGGTTTTGTTCATCTCAAAAATATTAATATCGGTTGAAACATCATCTGCAACCAGGGTGTAGGCCGGTTCACCACCGACGGTGACAAAGGTGGCGCCCATATCCACGGTGGGGGTAGCATACCAGGGGTGGAAACGAGGATTATCCGGATCTGCATCCAATAATGAATCCTCAGTGGTATACCAGGGGGTATACTCGTTGGAGGGGTCATAATACATTTTATTATGGCCGGCCCATTGGGACCTCCACAACCCCCTGTCATTCCCGTCCAAATATCCATATCCATAACTTTGCGCAGGATAGAGATTTAAACTGTCATCCAAATCATTTTGATGGTCTGCCACCTCTTTTAGATCATCATAGAGATAAAATTTTTCCTGACCTCCCACCATGAACAGCCCGTCGGGATTTGTAGCAGCGTCGGTTGTCACCAGCATTTCCCAGTCCATACTCCCTGAATCGTCCAGAACAAACATTACATTTACAGAGGATACGGAAAAAGGAGTTTCAAGGGGGGCATTGGCCAGGGTAATGCAGTCGGCCGCAAGTGCCGGAGACTGCAAGAAGGCCCACAGATAAAAGATGGTCAAAATCACGGCCAAGGCTGGCTGAAAATTCGCTTTGATGCCCCGAGTAAAAATCAAACGTTTCCCCTGAAAAAAAAATCCATCATCCATGCCGCCCATCCTGTTAATAACGTTTCTTGTAACCAATCCCGATAAATACACTGCTGTCATTATCCGCGGAATATCCATAGATGCCGAATACATACATATTGGTCCCGGTGGTCATATCCAGGGAACCACCGGGAACAATTCCCCGGGCATTAACAGCAAAGGATGCTTCATCGCTCAAAAGAGCAGTGGAATCATTTGCAGTAAATGTATCTAAGTTTTCCAGATCAATATCAGCACTTACCAGCCAGGGTTTTGTGGTTGAATCGGCCCGGATTTGGGCTATATTGGATTCACAGGCCAGCCTCTGGGCGGCTTCCATTACAGCGGCCTCCGCCTGGTAAAAATGGGATTGATAAATCTGTTCATTCCTGACAATCTTCAGTTCGATCCTGGTGGTATTGATGGAGGCAACCCCCATAATTGACAGGACAGCCAAGGCAAGGAGGGCAATGACAATGGCTGACCCCTCCTGATTCTTTAATATTAAATAGAAAGGATTCATGGGCTCTCCCATTGAAAATTAAATATCGGCAGCTTTGGTGAAAGATAAAGAGCTGCGCAGTCTGCCCCGGGGATCCAACACCTCTACCTGCACCGTCATAAAATCAAAGTTTCCATCCCCGTCAATATCCGTTTGATTCAACACACTCCATTGAATTGTATAGCCGTCGGCAGTTACCATATTCCCATCAACAATAGTTGAATATGCCGCCGCAATATGCGACTCAATCTGTCCCTGGCCTATTTCAGAGGCTTCTGAAACTTTTCTGGCAGTTGCAGTTCCCTTGGTGGATGAAATCTGCATGGTCGAAACCCCAAGTATACCGATTGCAAAAATTGCCAATGCAATCAAAACTTCTATAAGAGTATACCCGGGCTGCTGCTCCGGAACATTTTTTAAAAATCTGATTTTATTAAAATATTCCACTTACAACCCCATATTTCTTAAGTAGACTATTGTGGTTAAAGTGCGGGTGGAATTATTTGCCGCCCGGGCAAGTTCATCCACATCGGTTGCCACGGTAATGGTTATCTGTATGGATTTGATATCAGTCAGTGTGTCGGTAAGGTTCATATCTTTGTCAAAATAAGTGAACCCGAGATTTAAGATATTTTCTGCAAGCACCTGGGCACCCGCACCATTATAGCTTATGGTTATATCCTTATCCCCATCATTGTCGGGGTCCTTTAAAGCATAGGTAATGGTTTCCAACTCCCCCTCTTCGTCAATTTGTCCGTCATCATTATTATCATCCCCGTCATCGCTTTCCACGATACTGATGGTTAAGTTGTCTTCATCGGCAACTATAATTCCTTCACCATAATCCATGGAAGAGGGATTAAACCCTGCCATTCTGAGTCCTTGTTTCATTAAAGACATGGCGGCCCTGACACTCTGCTGCATCTCAACCGCCTGCAGCTGGGTTAAATGCTGCCCCTGCTGCCCTGTTTTCGATGATATAATCCCTGCAATTACAAAGCTGAAGAGAACCATGGCAATCATTAATTCCATGAGGGTAAATCCATTGGAAGTTTCAACTCCTTTCATTATCTCCACCCTCCTTTTGACCAGGTTTTGATTCTGACAATCCCGGTACTTAAGGTGCCCACGGCATAGGAAAAATTGCTGTAAAAAATATAAACATATCCTGAAGAACAGGTTCCCCTTGGATTAAAACTAAGCACATTATAATTGTAGGTAACACCGTCACCAAAACTGCCCCCACTCACCGAGGTGGTTGCGATGCCGCTCCCATATTGGATACCCGCAGCATAGCCTGTAAAACGAATGGTTTTTTCAATGGCATTATCTCCGGTGGCGGACCAGGCATTATCGCTGCCGCGATCAGAGCATATATGATAAACCTTCTTTCCCGTATCAAATACAATGGCCCAATCCCGGTTATCTTTAATGGCAGACATTCTCGTCTGCTGCATATCGCAGGTTAACTCCCTTGCAACCTTCCTTGCCCTGTGCACAGGATTGTTCAGCATGGGAATACTGATGGCAGTCAAAACCCCGATAATACCAAGGACCGTCATCATCTCCATCAGGGTTACTCCTGATTGAGATGATGAAAAAACATGTTTACCCATCCATTTCATATTTAATATTTCCCATCCATATGAGGGCTGTTAACCATCGTTGGGTCGAAAAAAAATGTATATAAAGGACATCAACGTTCATAAAGGCCAGAGCCCCTGATGTGTGAATAGCTACAAAAGATAATCGAACAGATAATTGAACCGTGGGTAACTTCAAAAAAGCGTCGAAATAAAAGATGTTCGAAACAGTGGATAACCTCAAAGAATGATCAAAACAGTTAAATCCACTTAAAAATTAGATATCATTAAATCAAAGAAATGTATAGAAGTTTATCTTTTTGATACATTGGCCAGGTCTAAGGCCAAAATATCCTTATAAAAGTCAGATCCGTGAATGGCCTTCCAGGTTCTCTTTATCTCAAAAGCTACTACTCACATCACAATTAACAATTTTGGTCTTAAAAAGGACATTTTTTGCCAAAATTTGAATGAAGAAACATATTATCCCTAACCCAGCAGAGCTGGATAAGTACCTTAACGAATTAATTTCTAAGGTACTAAAAAACCCCTGGCGATCATAAAGGATCAGAGCGAACCTATACAGCGCCGGACTCTATGCCTGCAACAGTTATAAAGAGAATATGGTTGACAAAGCATATCCTAAGAGCATATTAGAACTAAAAAAAGTAGAGGCGCCATAGCACAGATATTGCATTCTTCTTTTGAACCAGATAATACTGAGGATTAGAGGTACTTGTGTATAAAAATAAAACTGTTTGCGTAGTTGTTCCAGCATATAATGAGGCGACTCAGATAGGCGCCGTCATCGAAACCATGCCCGGTTTTGTGGATGCCATTATAGTAGTAGATGATGCCAGTACAGATGAAACCATCCGTGTGGTAAAAATATACCAACAAAAAATGAATTCCCTCTTTTTGATAGAACATCAGGCAAATCAAGGGTGTGGCGGTGCCCTGGTCAACGGGTATAAATGGGCTGAAAACAAAGAATATGATATAGCAGTACGAATGGACGGGGATGGCCAGATGAATCCCGATGATCTTGAGGCCCTGTTGGACCCGATTGTTCAAGGAAAAGCAGATTACTCAAAGGGTAATCGTTTTTTTTCCGGGAAGGCCTACGAAGCAATGCCAAAAATAAGATTTTTTGGAACAGCCTTCTTATCTCTTTTAACAAAAATAGTTTCAGGCTATTGGCATTTATCAGATTTCCAGTCCGGCTATACCGCAATCAATAAAAAGGCTCTTACTGCAATTGACTGGACAAAAATGTATAAAAGATATGGACAACCCAATGACCTGCTTATTTTATTGAACGTTCATAATTTCAAAGTAGCGGATGTGCCGGTTGATCCTATTTACCATGTGGGAGAAGTCTCCGGCATCAAAATTAAAAAAATTGTTTTTACCTTAAGCTGGCTTTTGATAAAACGTTTCTTCTGGCGGCTGAGAGAAAAATACATTTTCAGAGATTTTCATCCCCTTGTCTTTTTTTATGGTCTTGGAATTTCTTTGTTTTGCTTGTCCTCGTTATTATTCCTTCGTGTATTTTATATATGGTTTACAACCACACACATTCCGGCTATTAATTCGTTGGCGGCATTTTCCTCCTTTTTGGGGGCGGCTCAGTTTTTTTTATTTGCCATGTGGTTTGACATGGAAGCGAACAAGCACCTGAAACCTTAAAATTGTTATAGTTTGATTCTGTAACTTAATCAAACTATAAAAAAAATAAAATACCTTATAATATCAGTAAATTACACCTGCCAATGCATGTAATTTACAGGGCGGAGCTGTATGCTGCACATCCACCGGTCAACCATTCACCAAAGGTTTCAATATGACTAAAAAAGCGCTTATAACCGGAATCACAGGACAGGATGGAGCATATCTTGCGGAATATCTTTTACATAAAGAATATGAGGTTCATGGAATTAAGAGAAGATCCTCTTTATTCAATACGGACAGGATAGATCATCTTTACCAGGACCCCCATGAACAAAACAGAAATTTAATACTGCACTATGGTGATCTGACAGATCCAACAAACCTTATAAGAATTCTCAAACAGGTTCAACCCGACGAAGTTTATAATCTTGCTGCCCAAAGTCATGTAGCGGTATCTTTTGAATCTCCCGAGTATACTGCAGACACGGATGCACTTGGTACTTTGCGCATTTTAGAAGGAATACGGTTGTTAGGTCTTGAAAAAAAAACCAGGTTTTACCAGGCTTCAACTTCAGAACTTTACGGAAAGGTCCGGGAAGTTCCCCAGACGGAGGAAACTCCTTTTTACCCTCGCAGCCCCTATGGCGTGGCTAAACTTTACGCATACTGGATAACGGTTAATTATAGAGAGGCCTATGGAGTATTTGCCTGTAATGGGATTCTTTTCAACCATGAATCTCCCTTGCGGGGTGAAACATTTGTCAGCCGGAAAATAACAAG
>PIVS01000018.1 GCA_003353855.1 Desulfobacteraceae bacterium | reverse complement strand
AGGGCCTTTGACTATTCTCCACCTCTTTGACCAGCCCCTTACTATTACCGACCAGTATGAAGGATATATCGGGACCCTGGTTTTGCCCAAAAAAATTGTGGAAAGCGCGGCAGACGATTCTTTGCTGGTAAATTATTTTACCCCCAGAGGCCGGGTGGTGGAGGCCATCACCCTGACCTATCCTGGCATTTTACCCGAAAATATCCATGTCTGGACCCTCCAGGGTAGAGGACGTGAGCCCAGAATCGGAAAACTCTGGGAAGAATGGAAAACTGCCGGAGCCCATCTGGTGGACGAAAACTGGACATTGCCCACGGGTTTCTCCCCCTTTACCGATTCGGGTACCTATGCTCCAACCTTTGCAGTAAAGACCTGGCAGGATAAAGCAGATGTTACCCATCTGTTTATAGTGGACGGGTATGCGGCCTCGGCCGAAGCCATCCAGGCAGCAAGCCTCTCTTCAATTCTGGACCTGGATGTCTCCCTGGCTGTTTTTTCCTCTAAATTTCAGCTCCCCCATGACAAGGATGCTGCCACCATGAAACTGGACCCCGAGGCCAACGACTTTTCCCTTCGTCTGCAGCAGGAGTTCTTTAATGGGGAAATCAAGGAAGAGTTGGTTGAAATTTATCGGGAAAGCATCAAGCAGGCAAGGGATGCCGGGATCCCCCTGGACAAGAAAACCATCACCGCCGATGATCTTATTGCCGAAAAAAAATGGCAGACCCTTGCAACCGGAGGGTACATGCTCCCTGATCCATATACCGGCGCCCCGGGGGTGACCCAGATATCCGAAGATACCTATTCCGTCACTGTCCGGATGACCTCTGAAAAGGGAGACAAACGAATCACCTTTGCTCTGCGCCTCCTTGAACCCTTTGATCAAAGCAAGCTGGTTTTCACACCTTTGCTTAACCGGTTTCTCAAGGGGGAAGATTTTTTGACCCGTCCGGTGAAAATTTCCGATTCCGGACGGATCAGAAATGAACTTCAGACCCTTTGTTCCGAAGCATTGGAGCATTTTGCAGACAAGGTGGTACTTCGATTTGACAAAATTTCCAGGGCCATCATTCCCCTGGAAGAGCAGACAATCCTGCGCGCCATACTGTTCTGGTACAAAAAAAATCACCCCATCTGGTTTGAATGGCTTGAACTTGACTAATATAAGGAAAAAAAAATGAAAAAATTTGAAGTTGTATTCCCGGGAAACAAAAAAATAGATGTAAAGTTTAATGATTTTCTGGTTAAAACCGACCAATCCAAAAAAAATGAAGGGGATGAAACCGCGCCTGAGCCCTTTGATATTTTCCTCTCCTCCCTGGGAGCCTGTGCAGGAATTTATGCCAAATCTTTCTGTGACATCAGAAAACTTTCCTGCCGGGGAATGAAACTTTTTCTGTCGGCCTCCTTCAAAAAAGGCCAGAAGCATATGGAGGGCATTGAGATCACCCTCCATGTGAATCAGGAATTTCCGGAAAAATATATCAAACCCATCATCAAAACCATGAACGGGTGTGCCGTTAAAAACCAGCTCCACCCTGATATCAACATCCAAACCAGTGTGGTTTATCTGGAGGATTAGATTCCCAAATTATCATAGGCCCCCGGCTCCTTCATCTTTTCCACCCATCCGGGCAGACTCTTTTTCAGGAGCCGTTTCTGGGAACAGGCCCTGCAAGTTTATAAAAAGGCCCATCTTCATAATCAAAATTTTTCTGATCCCTGTAACCTGGGACCTGGCCTGCAAGCATCCAATGCTTCTATCAATATGTTAGACAGGCTGGTATTGTTTTCATCGGCCAGCTTCTGCACCCTGGTTGTCATTTCACATGGCAGGTCAATGGTGATACTCTCCTTTGGATCTGAACATTCATTCAGAATATCGTCTCGCTTCATGGTGATTTTACCCTGGTAATGATTAATGGATATCCCCGGGAAAGCCTATTCAAATGGTTTTGATATTTTTTTCCCGGTTCATCTGTTCTATACTGAGAATAGCATGTTTTTTAACATTTGAAATATGCCGGCCCAAAACTGCCTGGGCCTTCTCAAGGTTACCGGCATCAATATCCTCGTACAATTGGATATGTTCGGCATCCACGGTTTCCATGGGGGTAATAAATAAAATATTGCCCCGGTATTTTAAATACAAGAGATCAAACAGGGATTTTAAGGTGTTGATCTGGATTTGGCTCCCTGATAATTTTGCCAGCACCAAATGAAATTTCATATCCTTTAGGAGCCGCTCCTTGAGATAAATATCCCTGACCGCATCCAGATGGTTGTCCAGAGCTTTTTTCAGTGTATTCATGCCCCTTTTGGTGATGGACGAAATGGTTTTGGGGAGCAAAGAGACCTCGATAAGCTCCCTGAACTCATAAATTTCCGTGATCTCTTTCAGGCTGATGTTTTCCGTATAATATCCCCGGTTGGGTTCATGTCGGACCAGCCCCTGAAATTCCAGCCGTTTTAAGGCCTGGATCACCGGAGTTGTGCTCATATTAAGACGCTGGGCCAGATCTCCATAGGAAATTTTCTGGCCGGGAATGATCTCATTGAGAAAAAACATGCGCCGGATGCCCATATAGGCTTCCTTGGTGAAATCTTCCTTGGTTTTTTTCTTTTTAACTCCCATGGAGCCGTAAGTTATACCAAGATTTTTACAAAATCAATTAAAATGTAAATAAAATCTGTGATATAAAAGATATATATCTGACTGAATTTCATTCACTAATTGCTTGACAACCATTGGAGCAGATTATAATAAGATGGGAAATTCAATCAGATTTATGATCAGATTTATGATCAGATTTATGATCAGATTTATCTGTGTTCGTAGATTGGCATGGGATAGAAAGAGACTAATTCAAGGAGAATTAAAATGGCTTTATCATTTATGGAAGGCAATGAAGCCGTTGCCAGGGGGGCCATGGCAGCAGGTTGTAATTTTTTTGCCGGCTACCCCATCACACCGGCCACCACCATATTCAACAATATGCTCAAGATGCTACCGCCCACAGGAGGAATCTGTATCCAGGGAGAAGATGAAATTGCCTCCATGGGCTATTGCATCGGCGCTGCCATGGCTGGCAAAAAAGTATTGACTGCCACCTCGGGTCCGGGTATCAGCCTCTATTCCGAACAGGTTTCCTTTGCCATTGGCAGTGAAATTCCCCTGGTCATTGCAGATGTCCAGCGGTTGGGGCCTTCCACTGGTTCCGCCACAAGGGGGGCGGATTCCGACATCCAGTTTTTAAGATGGGGAGCAACCTCGGGGGTGCCGGTCATCGTCCTGGTTCCCAAGGATGCCCTGGACTGTTATATCCTGACAATCCAGGCCTTTAATTATGCGGAGGAATTCCGCTGCCCGGTATTCATCGCCTCCAACAAGGAAATCGGCATGACCAAGGAAAGTTTTGACCTTTCTTCTGCCACCCTGCCCTCCCTGGTTGAACGGACACTGTATACGGGAGATGATTATATCCCCTTTGAAGCTGAACCTGACAAGGCGCCGCCCTTTCTTCCCATTGGAGGCAAAACCCTGGTCAGACAGACCTCATCCACCCATGGACCCGACGGATTTATCACCATAGACCCTGAAGTAATCGCTGCCAACCAGCAGCGGTTGAGAACCAAACTCCATGCTGCAAGGGAAAGAATTTCCCTATATGAAGAAAACCTTGTTCCCGACACCGACACCCTTGTTATCAGCTACGGGATCACCTCCCGGGCAGTTGAAGATGCGGCCAAAGCACTTGCCCGAAAAGGGAACCCTGTATCCACCCTTTCCCTGAAAACCGTATGGCCTGTACCGGAACAGGCAATCATCAAGGCAGCGGCTGATTTTAAACGGGTGGTGGTGATTGAAATGAACCTAGGACAATATGTCAATGAAATCAGACGGATTCTCAACCACAAAATCATTGATTTTTACGGCCAGATGAACGGGGTGATGATTACACCGGCCAAGATTATGGAGATCATTGAAAATGAATAGCTTTTTAAATAAAAACCGTCCCCTGGTTTTCTGTCCCGGATGTACCCATGAACGTATTACCAAGGGGCTGGACAAAACCCTCATCAACATGGGCCTTGAACCAGACAAAACCGTTATTGTAACGGACATCGGCTGTTCCGGTCTCTTTGACACCTTTTTCAACGTCCATGCCCTCCACGGTGTCCACGGCAGGGCCCTGACCTATGCCGCAGGCCTCAAGCTGGCTGACCCAACGCTCACTGTCATCGTCACCATGGGAGACGGAGGACTCGGCATCGGCGGCGCCCATGTGCTGGCTGCCTGCCGGAAAAACCTGGATCTAACCCTGATCATCCTCAACAACTTCAATTTCGGAATGACCGGCGGCCAGTATTCTGCCACCACTCCTATCGATGCCGTGGTGGGATCTGAATTTCTCAACCAGGCAGAAATGCCCATTGATATCTGTGAAATAGCCAAAAGTGCCGGCGCCACCTATGTATCCAAGTGTTCCGGCCATGATACAGCACTTCCCGAGGAACTGGAAAAAGCCATCAACCACAAGGGATTCTCTGTTGTGGAAACATTGGGTATGTGCACGGGCCGTTACACAAAGCGCAACCGGCTCACCCCCAAGGTCATTGACCAGATGATCCAGGACCAGCCCTTTGAATCCGGGGGTGAAGGCGGAGTGGTGGAAAAAAACCAACGGCCTGAATACGGGGAGTTATATAGAAAACTGGCCAAAGAAAAGACCCGATTCCCCGAAGCACTGACCATTGAAAAATCATTTGACCTTGTTGATCCCCAGCGCCAGGAAGTGATAATCTTAGGGAGTGCAGGCATGCGAATTGTCACGGCCGGGGATATTGTCTGCCATGCCGGCATCGCAGCCGGCATGAACGTCTCCATTAAAAATGACTATAATATCACTGTGCTGAGGGGCCAGTCGGTTTCCGAGATCCTCTTGTCCCCTGAAAAAATCGGGTACACGGGAATTGAATCTCCCACCGTGGTCATGGCCCTGAGCTACGAAGGCGTCCAGCGGCGGCAAAAAATATTTAAAGTCCTTAAACCATCCACCCTTGTGCTCAAGGAAAAAAGCGTTGATATTCCTGAAACCCAAGCCAGGGTGATGGAGATTGATTTCAAGGAACTCAAGATCAGAAAACAGGACTGGGCCCTGGCATCATTGGGTGTTCTGGCCAAAAAAGAGGTTCTGTTTTCAAAGGAGATGCTGGCCTTTGCCCTTAAATCCAGATTCGGTGAAAAGGTTTACGCCCTGGCCATGGAGACCATTGAAAAAATGTACTAACCCATAATAGTCTTAAGGATTCCTCTGGCCTGCCCCGTGATGGGAAGGCCAAAAAATCTTTTGGAGACTTATTTTTATTTAAAGGAAAGCAATCATGCACGGATGGAGAGGAAAACTTCTCAGGGTCAATCTGGTCAAACCATGGCAAGATTTTTTCTGTGTCATTGATGCAGCAGGGCTCTGTGTCTTTTATTCGGTAAGGAACCTGAGCAACCTGGAATTGGATATCCTTCCCACGGGCATCCTGGAACTGATCAATGCCGCCACAGCGAACCTGACAAAGAGCTCTTTGCCGGAGATGTCATCGTTCTTATCCCCCAAATGACAGGGGGATAAGGCCACAGACATTCGTTTATCTACTCTCGAAAAATTTGCCAAAGTTGTTGGAAGGCATATCCATCTAGCCGTGGTTGAGAAGCATAATTATTGTACAAACAGACTGGGGAAATTAAAACATAGCTGAATTTGAATATAGGACACCTGAAATCCCTCAACTCAATTTTAGGTGTGACCTTCAGGTTAAAAATATCAGCTCCTAAAGGTGTCAAATACTGGAATCCTGGAGCCTGAATTATCATAATCAGAATCTTTAATTTCTTGTTTGAATTGATCTATGGTATGAACCATACATTCGGATGCCCCCATTAGATCCACCCGGTTGGATGCTCCTGGTTTACCCTTAAATGGAATGAGCTAATATGAAGATGTTTTCCCCCCCGCGACCCAATGCCGGCCGAGCCAGTTCAACCCTCAGAATCTTTATCCCCTTTGCCCTGGGCTATTTTCTCTCCTATGTTTTTCGGGTGGTCAATGCTGTGATTGCACCCGATCTTGTGGCAGACCTTAATATTGACCCTTCGGAACTTGGGCTTTTGACCTCTACATATTTTATTGCATTTGCTTCTTCCCAGCTTCCCCTGGGAGTACTTTTGGACCGGTTCGGTCCCAGGATGGTGGAATCTTTTCTCCTCTTATTTGCCGGGGCCGGAGCAATTATATTTGCCCTTTCCCACACCCTGACAGGGGTGATTATCGGCCGGGCCTTTATCGGGTTCGGGGTCTCAGCCTGTCTCATGGCCGCCTTTAAATCCTATGTAATCTGGTTTCCCGGAAGCATATTGTCCAGGATCAACGGGTTGCAGATGGCGGCCGGCGGCTTTGGGGCCCTTGCCGCCACCACGCCTGTGGCCTGGGCCCTGCACTTTACTGACTGGCGTGGGCTTTTCTGGGCTTTGGCCCTTTTATCCTTTGCCGTTTCCCTGGCCGTCTTCCTCATGGTTCCGGAGCAGGAAAAAACAACAGAGCCGGAAAAACTCACATCCCAGTTCACCGGGGTACTCCAGGCATTTAAAAGCCCGGCCTTCTGGCGAATAGCCCCTTTGACCACCCTGTCCCAATCAGGCTATCTCGCACTCCAGGGACTGTGGGCCGGCCCCTGGCTCCGGGATGTGGCAAATATTCCCAAAGCCCGAATAGCCCCAATTTTATCCTGGTCTGCCCTGGCCATGATCACAGGATTTATCTTTCTGGGGTTTCTGGCGGAAAAGCTTGTCCAAAGAGGGATTCCGGTGCTTACCACAGCGGTCACCGGCATGACCCTTTTCATCGGGGTCCAGGCCATGATCACCTTTGCCGTCCCCCTGCCCGCCCCCGTGCTGCTCATTCTTTTCGGCTTTTTCGGCACCGCGGGCATCCTCTCCTATACCGCCTTAACTCTTGGGTTTCCCAAAAAACTTTCCGGCCGGGTGACCACCAGTCTTAACATGATGGTTTTTGTGGCGGCATTTGGTGTTCAATGGGCCATTGGTGCCATCATTAATTGCTGGGAAGTTACGGCCGCTGGAAATTACGACCCGGCAGGATACAGGACAGGATTCCTGGCGATTCTTGCCTGTCAGCTCATGGCCCTGATCTGGTTCTGGCCTGTTTCCGGATTGGTAGGGCTTAAGAAACCTTAGGGACGCAAAGGAGGGGATCAATTTGATGCTTTGGCCCGGTTCAAAGCAATCTGCCCAACGGCATGGAATGCCGTTGCAATGGATAGGCCGGCACCTGAGCGGGTCCGCATCCAGTCCTGGCCTGCCAGGATGGATCCTGCCGCATAAAGATTTTCATGAACAGGACTATTATCTTTGCCAAGGGGTCTGAATTTTTCATCCGTGGTAAGCCCGGCCAGATTGATGGGGTGGCCCCGGGGATCAAAATACCCTGGCGTATGCCATTGCTGCCGGTCTTTTGGCTGGGCAACCGGGAGATTGAACACACTCTCTTGCACCCCTTTCCGGTCGGACACAAGCCCCTTTGATAAAAAGCGTCCCGTGGCAAGGAGGCAGTTTTTTGCCTGGATCCGGGTTGTGGCTGTGCCGGATTTGGTGCCGGTCTCTAAGGTAAAGCCCTTTCCGGGTTCATGGGAAGCCAAAAGAACCCGCTGATCCGGTAACCTGGTGACACAGGTGCCTTCCAAAGCTTTTTTAAATGTTTCCTTGAGACGGATACCAGGCACGGATACCGGGGAGGTGGGGATTTCAAAAATCTTAATTCCCAGGAGATCTTCCAGCCGCTTCATAATTTCTCCTGACCGGTTGATGCCCAGGATGGCCGGCAGACCCAGAAATTGTTCACCCTTGAGCAGTGGCTTGACTGCTGAAGCAAATTGGTCCTGAACCTGTTCTGTTTCCATTGCCTGGGCCATGAGCGGGGTAAAGAGCTCCGACCTCATGGACATTTGAGGGAAGGGTATCGCTGCAATGCTAATGTCGGGCCAGGTGGATGCCAGAACCTGCTGGACAAATCTGGCCCGAAATTCGCGCAGCCCGTTAAAGTCCAGAAGCAAGGTTGAATGTTTTCCCTTGAGGGCTGCGGCATTATGGGCCATGGTCAAAGGAAGTCTATAGGTTATCTTTGCAGTCCCCAATGCGGTTATGATCCTAGTGTTCCCACGGGGCAGCCCCGTATGGGCCAGGCCGTTTTGTTGGAGCCCATCCGTCAGTTCATCAAACCCCTTTCCAATATCCGATTCAGAAGTTTTCAAAAAGGGATGAAGGGGCCATGATTCCGAAATCTGTGCAACCCCCTTCCAGGGATCTTTGCAATAGCCTTTCCCAGGATTGGTCAATCCCCAAAGATCCAATAATCCGCTGGCATATTCAAAACCACCGGCACCCCCCGCCACAACAGCATCTATTCCGCGGTTTGCCGCAAACATACCTGCAGCCATACCGGCCATACCCGCTCCGATGATGGCAAGATCGGTGTGAATCACCTCTTTGTTTTCCATTTTCTTATCCTTTTCCATCCGAGTCCACCATATCCAAACCAAAAAAAGAACAGAAAACACCCTCGTTCAGCTCTGCCTGGGCCAGTTGACTGCCCCAGAGAACCGGTTTCTGGCCTTTGAAACGTTCCTTGAGTAAAAATTTGATATTGTCCAGCCCCTGGCTTCCTTTGATATAGGCTTCGTCATACATAAAGCCTGTGACCCTCAGGCTGCAAAAGGTTCCCTGGCAGGCACCCTTTCCCAGCCGGGAGTGGATGCGAAGGGAATTTAAATCAGCTGTTTCCCGGTTCTGCTTCAGCCAGTGAAGCAACTCCTTAAAATGGCTTTTGGGCACCATTTCGCACTCACACATCATGCTGTCCCCGGGGACCGGATCCCTGGCCCAGAGCTTGACCGACATACCGGCTTCTATGAGTTGGCTGGGCGCCTTGGACATCAGGGGAACATCGGCGGTGCTGCAAGGTGTGGATATTGCAAGTTTTTCAGCGGCCAGGTCGGCTGTTTTCTCGGCCATGAGCCGATAGGTGGTCACCTTGCCGCCGGTGATGGTCAAAAAATTATCCACCTGGTCCCCTGCGTGGTCAAACAGATAAAAGCCCCTGGAAACTGCCCGGTCATCTCCTTTGGTTTCATTCCTGCTGCTGACAAGGGGTCTGACACCGGCATAGGCCCTGATATACCTGGCGGTTTCAAGCCCGGGAACCATCTGGGCTCCCTGACCCACGAGAAAATCTGTTTCGTAAAAATCGGGTTTAATATCATCCAGGTTGTCAAGGCGCATGGATGTGGTGCCGAAAATGGAAACCGTACGGCCAGGCACCAGTATATCTCCATCCGAGGCCGGTCTGAGACGGTTGATCACGTGGGTGGAAAGCCTATTGTGGGTGACCAGCAGGGTGCCCTTGGAATAAATCATATCAAGGCCTATTCCGGCAAGTTCTGCAACCATACCGGCCCAGGCACCTGCAGCATTGACGACCACCCGGGGGGTAATGTTAAAGCACTCCCCTGTCAGATTATTTCTAACCTTTACTTTTCCAATGGCCTTACCTGAACTTGTTTTTTCAAGAACAAAGTCCATGGCCTGGCAGTTGCTGTAATATTTTGCCCCGTGTTCAATGGCCTGGTTCATATTTTCAAGGGAAAGATGAAAGGGATCCACAGAGGCATCTTTAACTCTAAAAGATGCAATGGCCTCCCTGGAAAGTCCCGGTTCAAGCTCCAGGGCTTCCTGGACTGAAATCTCCCCACAGGCGACCCCTGATTTTTTGCAAAGAGTTGGAAAGTCGGCGATATAGGATTCATCATCTCCCTTCACAGCCACATAGAGTCCGCCGGTATCTTCGATGCAGTGGGGGGCGATTTTTTTTAAAATTTGAGCTTCCCTGGCGCATTCTGCGGCAGAATCTGGATCAGAACCCACATAACGGGCACCACTGTGGAGCAAGCCGTGATTCCTGCCCGAGGCTCCGTCGTTAATATTCCCCTTCTCAATAACAAGGACCGAGATACCCCTGAGGGCAAGATCCCTGGCGATGCCAGTACCGGTGACACCTCCCCCGATGATAAGAACCTGGACTTCTAATTTTTTTTTCATGGTTAAGACTTTGTTTTTATCATTTAAGAAATTATATTCGAAAAAGAAAATATCATGGAGAAAATACTTTCACAAGTGAAAAAACGAATATAAGATAAAGTTTGCACAATTTATATAAATTATACCGGAAAAATGCTTTGAAAGCATCTTCCAACTATAATATAGTCTGACATTCAAGTGGTATGGAACTGTTCTGCCATCTTCATTTTAATAAGATTGTCCACAAAATAAGGAACTTGGTAATGGAGTTTAATTTTTTTTCAAATCCCCGGCTTCAATTTGGGCCGGGTAAAATAGATAAGCTGCCTGAACTGACAAGGCTTTACGGGAATAGACTGCTTTTGATTACCGGTGATAAATCAATCCAAAAAAGTGATCACTGGCCTCAACTTTTAAGGGGGTTGGAAAAATTATCCATCACTTATTATCATGCAAGGGTAAAAGCTGAACCATCGCCTGATCTTATCGATAAGATTGTCGGCAGGTACAAAGATCAAAATATCGACGCCATTGCGGCCATCGGCGGAGGAAGTGTCATCGATGCCGGAAAAGCTGTTTCAGCCATGATGACAAAAAAAGAATCCGTCATCCAATACCTGGAAGGTGTGGGTAACAAAATCCATGATGGAAAAAAAACCCCCTTTATTGCTTTGCCCACAACTTCCGGTACAGGCAGTGAGGCCACAAAAAATGCCGTGATCAGTCAAGTGGGGAAAAATGGATTTAAATTATCCCTTCGCCATGACAATTTTATTCCTGATATTGCCATTGTTGATCCCGGCCTGACCCTTACCTGCCCCGCCCAGATAACCGCTGCCTGCGGGATGGACGCCCTAACCCAGCTTTTAGAATCCCTTGTTTCCACCCAAAGCTCAACCATGACCGATTCTCTGGCCCTGGGGGCCTTGAAAATACTGGGAGATTCCTTAATCACTGCCGGCACAAAACAGGCCCATGATATTGATGCACGGACAAAAATAAGCTATGCATCCTATATCTCGGGTTTGACCCTGGCAAATGCAGGCCTGGGAGTGGTACACGGTTTTGCAGCCGTCATTGGGGGTTTATTTAAAATCCCCCATGGGGTGATCTGCGGTACACTTCTTTTAGAAAGCTGCCGCCATAACATTGAATCATTAATTTCAACAGATCCCACCAGCCCGGTTCTGGGCAAATATGCCCGGGCTGCCAGTCTTTTAAGCCCAATCCATTTAAGCAATGGGGCTGAAAACCTTGCGGAAAATGCAGGCAACCTGATCCCCATCCTTACCCGATGGACAGACCAGCTTAAGATGCCGCGCCTTGGTGAATACGGCGTAACCTTTAGAGATATAGACCTTATTGCCAGAGCCACGGGACAAAAAAACAATCCGATTCAACTGCCAGCGGATAGATTGTCCCAAATATTGGCGGCAAGACTTTAATATTATTATGTTTATCCCACCCTTGTATAAAAAAGGGGAGCCGAAACACATAACGTGGATCGAATTGGATGAAAAAATTGTTTTTGTGAACTCAGCCTAGTCACCGATTTCCAATTCATTAATGTTTTTTCCAATCATGGCAGATTACTTTTTAATTAATTATCCCTTTGCTTGAGCCAGCTTGCAATTTTAGGAGCAAAGGCCTTCTGACATTTAGAACTGACATAGATACCGATATGCCCGGTATTTAAACAGACATTGCTGGCGTCTTTAGAGGCTACCTTTTTAATCAGTTGATCACAGGCCTCGGGCGGCACAAGGTGATCATATTTGCCAAAAAAGTTTAAAAGCGGCATGGTAATATTATTCAGATCTATTCTTTTACCATCAACTTCCATTTTATTTTGAATAAGAAGATTATTTTTATAACAATCGTTTACAAATTGTTCAAAAGTGGCCCCGGGAAGATCCGGACTGTCAAAAATCCACTGCTCCATTCTGAAAAAATTCTCAACAAAATCGATATCCTCCATATTGTTAACAAAGCCCACATATTTATCGATCATCAGCCTTGCGGGGTTTAGAAGAAGAAAACCAAGATTCATTAGATCTCCGGGCATATTTTTATAGTGTTTTCCCAGTAATTCGGCTCCGTTATTTTTCATCCATATATGGAGCAGCCCCTTATCCGTATCAAAATTGGTGGGGGTTACGCTGGTTACAAGATTTTTGACTTTTTCTGGATAAAGTGCCGCATATATTGTTGAAAAAGTTCCACCCATGCAGATTCCCATGAGATTAATTTGGGGTATTTGATCATGGCGCGAACGGATAAAATCGACAAAGGTATCCATATAACCATTCACATGATCCCCGATGGTCTGAAACTGATCTTTTCTAGTTGGATATCCCCATTCGATCATATATATTTCAATACCCTGGTCAAGCAAGGTTGCGATCACACTTCTTTCAGGCTGCAGATCCAGCATTGTTTCTCTGTTTATTAATGCGTATGTGATTAAAAGTGGAATTTTAAAATTAATCTTGCGAGGCTTATAATACTGGAGTTTTACCCTGTCCACTTCATGGACGATTTTATGGGGCGTAACAGCAATGTTTGTTTCAAGAGGTGTGGTGAAAATGTTTGACGAATCCTGAAACTCATCAAGCTTTGTCAATGTATCATTGATATAATTTTCCATTACCTGAAGCATGATTTTCCCTTCCTGTTAAGATTTTTTTATCTTTTATTTCTTTGATACCATCGCCAATTTTTTTTTGGAGGAGAGATTTTTTACTTTTTTTATCACAGCGTCTTTTTTTGCATACAAATCTTTGAGAAGCTTTATCTCTTCGGAAAGCCTGCCTAATTTTTTAATCTCGGCATCTTTTTTTACTTGCAAATCTTTGAGAAGTTCTATCTCCCTGGAAATCTGACCAAATTTTTTAATCTCGGCGTCTTTTTCAGCATCCAAATCCTTAAGAATTTTTATCTCTTTGGAAAAAATTGCCAACTCTTTTTTCGTTTTATACAGATCTTTATAGACTTCATCCATGTCCTTGGCGGTGGCTATGGGCAGCCTATCTAAAATAAGGGTGAGCACTTCGTCTCTTGCTTCCCTGGAACCAACCAGCGAATCGAGAACTTTTTTTGAGGAATTGATGTATTCACTTGATTTGAGCACCTCATTAAAATGCTTCTCAAGTTGGGCAATCCAGATATCGTAATTGTCCTTTGAATTTATACCTTCTCTAACTATTTTTTTCTGGATAAACAACCCCGCTTTTTCAAAGGGGATATAAAAAAGACTAAGAAGTTCCGATAGGTGGGATTGAAATTGAATATTTTTGTCAATTAAAGTATTTGCTTTTTCGGTATGAAATTTAAAAAGGCCCAGGTGGGGAATATTCAAAATTTTACGCAAATTTTGAATATTATACTCTCGGAAGGATTTGAATATGTTTTTGTTGAAATCTGATGATTTTTCATTTGCCTTGGAAAAATTATCCGTCATCATATTTTCAAAACTAAACATATCTTGACTGGAAAATGCCCCTGGCTGCCCGGCCATTTCGAGAAAGGGTTTCATCGTCAAATCAACCCAGTAAAAGATACTGTCTTTTTCGTCTGTTTTTTTTTGTTTTGCATTTTGGGTCATAATCTATCTCCTTTGTTAATTTGTGAATTTGGCAATCCGCATGTGATGCTTGGTAATGAGCAATAAATAAAACTTAAGAAAACATACTATTGAAAAGATCAAAAAAAATCATACGAATGGAGCGGACTTTATAATATAGCTCTTGCGGGGGAAAAAAAGAATATACAACCTGAGAAATAATTTCCCCGGAGCTCCCCTAAAACCAGCCATGTCGAAAGTTAAAATGATATTTATTACAAATATCCGATCACAATATTAATTATTATACTATATTTTTTTACCTTTTATGATCAGGATGAAATATGATCGGTGTCAGGCAATTATTATTTGGAAATGTTTTATCTAATGAATATTGTACACTGCTGAAAATCAGCCCCTGCGATACCCGTTTAATATGACCATTTTTCCATGTTTAAGCCTTATTTTTTCATAAAAAAACGGGTATCAGAGGAAATCATCTTCCATGGTCAGTATTTGAGATGCCAGGGGATAATTCCCACCGGCATTTTAAAATTTAATTATTTTATTTGCCCCTTGTGGCCGATTTTGCACCCTCTTTTCCAGAAAGTCCCCGGAGCATTTCAAAATTAGAATCAACCACCTCTTTTAAGTTTTGTCTGTTTTTCTTATATGTTTCGGTCCAGTCCGACATAATTTTTTGTTGATCCTTGAAAATTAACGGATTTTGTTCGAGGGAGGCATTATAAAGTTTTTCTCCCTGGTCCTGAAGACCTGCGACGGTATCAAAGGTAGTGGTAAAAGCAGTTTTTTGAAAATTAATCATCTGGTCAAAGATTTGTTGATGTTCCATGATTCTTCCCCTTTCGATTTTAAAGAAATAGGCGGGGGAACCCCACCTTGTACGACAGCGCTAAGAGTAAACCTGAAAAAAAATTTTGTCAATGGGAAATGTTGCATCGCACAAATAAAAAACTGTTCGATCTTACGAGTACCCAGATCTATTGACATTTAAGATGCTGCACTATAACATATCTTTTCTTCAAACCTTAAAAGGAAAATATGCCCATTACAAGATATATTAAAAAATATCCCAACCGACGATTATACGATACGCAAAAAAGCGTCTATATTTCGTTAACGGAGCTTGCGGATATCATAAGAAGCGGTGAAAAGGTAAACGTGCTGGATATTAAAACAGGTGAGGACGTGACCGCCTTAGTTTTAACCCAGATTTTGATGAATAAGGCCAAAGAGGCCAATGCTCTTTTACCCGTTTCATTACTTCACATAATTATACAATTTGGAGAGGATGATCTCCATGATTTTTTTGAAAACCATATTGAAAAGAGCATAGAAAATTATCTTATATACAGGAAAAAAATGGATGAGCAACTAACCACCTACATGGAAATGGGAACAGAGTTTTCAAACCTGACAGAAAAAATATTCAAGAATTTTGATCTTTACAATTCTAAATCAGACATTTCGGAACAAAAGGATGGGAGTAAATAATTATAATTTTACTCAATTTTATATGAAAGAACTGATTAAGCCTGTTAGTTTTTTTCATGTTTTATTATGTTTTAAAAAGACTTTTCCTTCCATTTTCATATATGCTTAACCTTTATAAACATGGAAACCCGGATGGAAAATCCCCGCAATCTGATCCCCCTCCTGACCCGATATGGAAAGACCAGCTTAAAATGCCGCGCCTTTGCGAATACGGAATAACCCTTAAGGATATCGACCTTATTGCCAGAGCCACGTGACAAAAAAACAATCCAATTCAGCTTCCGGGAAAAAGATTGTCCCAAATCCTGGCAGCAAGGCTTTAATATCAGATGCTGAAAAAATCAGACTTTGGGTTTTTTGGTACTTAACTCTGTTTTACAATGGGGACAATACATCTTAGCCAGGTTTTTTTCATCCATCACATCATCCAGATTAAGGGTTAATACAGATAAATTTTTTTTAACAATTTTGCACTGCCTGTTCTTGCAATAGTATAATATTTCCATGATGATTCTAATGCTCTTTCTTTATTTGTTGTTATTCATTTATTACCAATGAGACTTCTCCTCACTTATAAGAGGCTGTTTTCAGGATAAGATCTATTCTAGGTTCCATGAACCGAATCATACTTGAGCAGATAAGCAAGGGTTTTAATGTCCATTAAATCATTGGTCGCTATAATTTCAAATTCCGGGTTTTTCATTGCCGGCCGGAACAAAACCCTGCCGATTCTGCCAAAGCCGTTTATCCCTATTTTAACACTCATTTACCTCTCCTTAATGAAATAAAGCTGACGGTAATTGGCCTGATACGGACAGGCTATTCTTTTTTATACCAAGTGCTGCCCCAAGAATCTGGGTGAAAAGAATCGCCTCCGGATGGTTATTGTTTGTCTGCATTTGGTCATATTGCATTTGGTCATATTGCATTTGGTCATATTGCATTTGGCAGTGGGTGCAGGCGGTGCAAATGTAATCTGCACCGGCATACTCGGCAGTTTCCAATTTGTTTTGAAGAATCTTCAGAGATAATTTCGGGTTGCCGTCAAAAATGGGATTCCCGCAGCATTCAGAGCTTTTTGACCATTCAACTGTTCTCAGACCTGTGAGACTGATGAGTTCTTCAAAAATTTTCGGGGCATATGGATTATCAAAACCGGTAATGGAAAATGGTCTCAAGGCGTGGCATCCGTATTGGACAGCAATATTTTTTTTGGGCAGTTTCTTTTGAATTCTCTTTTCCAGTTCATGGATACCATAATCATTATGGAGAAAGGAAAGTAAATGCTTGATTTGTGTATTCCCGTCCCAGAACAGATTCTCCCTGGCAAGGAGGTTATCTATTTTGACCTTCAGCTCCTTGTTTTGATCATACCAGTAAGAGGCATGTTTAAACTGTCCAAAACAGCATTTGCAGGGTGTGATAATATCTAGATCATGTTTTCGGGCAAGGGCCAGGTTTTTTATTGAAGACAAAATTGAAACTTCAAAACTTTTGTTTCTTGCCGGAGATCCGCAGCAATTAAAAGGAAGCTCAACAAGTTCAACCTTAAGATTTTTCATCACCGCTTCAAATGAAAGTCCATAATCCCTCATATAAAAAGAAATTTTGCAACCTGGAAAATAAGCAAATTTCATCTATTTATCAGCCCTTATGGTCTTTGGGGTTTGTTTAATCATATCAGCACTCATGTGGCCGTGGTTGCGAAGCTCCATGAGTATATCGGCCACCATGATTTCCTGGGGGCAGTGTTCCTGGCAGGAATAACAGGTCAGGCAGGTCCACACCATACGGGTTTTTATTGCCAAATGCTTTTTGCCCAGCCTCAGAAGATTCATTACCTGGTGGGGAGTTATATCATTTTGATTTGAATCATAATCCACGATGGGGCACACATTGGTGCAAATGGTGCACTGGATACAGTTTTCAAAGGCCTCCACCCCGTCTGCAAGGTTTGAGGTCACTTCATCCCCGGGACCTAGGTAATCTTCCTCATTTGCTGCCCATTCTGCAGGGGAAATCTCTTTGAGAAACCGGCTGTTATCAACATACCCCATGTTAGCTAATTTTTTATCCAGAACAGACCATAAACTTTGGAGATCAATACCGGATGGACAGATGTCCGTGCACTTGCGGCAATGGGTGCACTCACCATTGCCCGATTGAAGCTGGTACAAATTTACAGCAGAAAAATCCCCTATCATGGCTTTGGCAGATTCTATTTTCCAATGGGGCAGCAGATCCCGGTTTCCGGTTATTTGAAAGTTTGGATAAACACTGCATACCTTTGAGCAATAACCGCAATTTGTGCAGGCATGTAAAGAGAGGCCATTTATAAAAGCTCCATTCCCATGAAAATCATCCAGACTCAGATTTTGCCTGCTGCTTGCAATCGGAATCAACAGCAGGTGAAAAAGCCTGGAAAAAGGAAGGCATATCAGCAGCAGGAGACAAAGAGAAAAATGGATCACATAAAACAATTTATCTATCCTGTACCGGTTTAGAATCTTTCCTGCGGGGTGCAGGGCTTTTGCCAGAAAGTCGGATAAAAAGGCGGATTTGATGTTTGAATGACAAGAAAGACAATATTCTTCATTTAAAAGCCGGCCATTTTCAAGTCCGGCACTCTCAAATCCATTGGGACTGGTCCCAAGATTTTCAGTAAAAACAACATGGAAATTTTTTTCCCAAAAAAATTTCAAATCCAAAAGGTCTGGTCCTTCATCAAGGTCAGAATAATCTTCAACCATTTCCATGAAAACAGGTTCGGATATGATCTTGGATGCTTCAAGCAAAAAACCGGAACAAACCAACAAAACAATGAAAAAAATAGAAGCTACACCCTTATATTTAAGGCTTTTGCCAGTTTTTAGTTCTTTGGGATCCCCGGGGATAAACCTGCGAAGGAAAAATGAAATACACCCTGCTAAAACCATAACACCTGTAAGATTTCTTATAAACTGGTAGGGATCAACGGTGGGGTCATAGCCATCCAAGAAAACAGGGGCTGTCACATCATGGAGGGCATGGACAAACACAAGATACAAAAATCCTTGAAATAAAAGAAAATGAAAGCCCCATCTTATTTTTCCCGCTTTAAACAGTTTTATTTGAAAAATTGTATTTAAAAAAACCTCTTTAAATTGGAAAAAAGTTGAGATGGATCTCTTGGGTTTACTCCCCTTGAAAAATTGTCCCTCCCTTCTAAAATTGAAGAATTGAAAAACCACTCCCAAAATTAAAATAATAAGGGAGGCGTAAAGGGCAAACTCAAACATTATCGCCCCCGCCAAACACTGAGTTATAAAAGGCATTAACAGCGGTAAAAGAGCTCACACATGATACCCCCGAACCTGATTTAAGTCTTATCCAGTCATTATGGGCCAGAATGGATCCTGCGGCATAAAGCCTTTTAAATACCGGCGCCTTGTTCTTATTCACAGGCCTAAAGGTGTGGTCGGTTTCAAGCCCTGCCTGGTTGATGGCATGACCCTTTGGATTAAAAAAGTTTAAATGATACCATTGGTTCCTTTTTTCCGGCTGGCTGACCAAAAGATTGAATATTGTTTCATTAATTTCTTCTCTTTTTGCATGGAGTCCGCCCCCCGGGAATCTGCCGCTTGCAAGGATCACCCCCTTGGTTGTAATTTGGGTATCCATATTCCTGGTTGCGGCATTTAAAACAAATTGATCCTTTTGAACCCCATGGAATTGAATTTTTGAGTTGTTTAAAAAAATAACCTGGTTATGTACCAATTGTTTTTCAAATGCATTTTTTAATCGTACTCCCGGAAGAGAAGGAGGCATTCCCGGGATCTCGAAACAATCAAGCCCTATCATCTCTTCCAGTTTTTCCATGGTGGCAAGGCTGTTATTGAGACCGCACACGGCAGGAAGCCCGACAAGATCTGTTTTTTCAGCAAACGGCATAATTTTTTTTGAAAGATATTTCAAAAATTGATCATCTTCAAAGAGATTGGCCAGCTGCATTGGATTGAGGGTGCCCGATATCGCAGGTATTTCAATGGTCAATGTTGATATTGATTCTGAGATTGGCGCTTGGGAGCAGGTATCCTGGATAACATTGGCAATCTGTTTTGCAGAGAACTCTCTCAACCCCCTGAAATCAACCAGCAAAAGTCTTTTTGCCCCCTGGTTAATTCCACAGCCTTTTAAAAAAGTTTTAGGAACCATGAAACTTGGTTTAAAGGTGCCGGCGGCGGTGAGGACAGAATAATTATCCTCCTTGTTTGACTGATAATCAAGCCCGGCGGATGATAGAAAACTTTTCAGGAAATCAAAACTTTCCAGAACTTTTTTAAATCCTGTTTTTGAATAGGGATGAAAAGGACTATGGATAAAAAGCTTTTCAAAACCTGCCCCGGGAGAATCCAGCACCTGACCTGAAGCGACTGGATAAACCCCCAAAAGATCAAACAATCCGCTGACCAAAAACAGATTGGAGGAATTTCCCACCTGAACCGTGGATAATCCAAGGCTTGAGGCCCGGGCAGCGGCAACCATGCCCGCAAAGCCAGCGCCGATGACTAATAGGTCACAAGTTATATTCTGTTTATCTTTCACTTTTGCAGCCGTCTATCCTCTATTTGGTTTCATAATTTAGTTGGTTTCATAATTATTTTCAAGTTCGAGTCCAAATAACCCGCAATGTATCATCTCCTTTAATGATGACTGAACAATTGCCTGATCCCATAACAATGACTGTTCACCTTTCCATCTCTTGTTTAAAAATTTTCTCAGATCATTAATTCCGGCAGCCTGGGTGATTTCATCGGTATTATAAAGATGTGATAATATCCTGACGCTGCAAAAGGATCCCTGACAAGGACCCTTTCCAACCCTGCTCCTGAGGGCTATGGATGTCAAATCCGGATTGCCCTTATTATTTTTAATGGAATTGATAATAGTATCAATGGCACTTGCAGGCACCATTTCACACTCACACAAAACAAGATCATGGGTGGGCTTCACCCCAAAGGATTCGCTGATACCCACCCCGGGTTCCGACCATTCCCCGCTTTTGGTTGAAGGCAGGGCAATGACCTTTGTCTGGCATTTTGAACTAACCCCTTGTTTTCGGCAGATGATATCAGATGTTTTTTCAGCCATTAATCGATAGGTGGACAGCTTTCCCCCTGTAATGGTTACAAAGTTATCCACGCCCTCTTTTTCATGGTCAATCAGGGTAAATCCGCGGCTCACTTCTCTGTCATCGGAGCTTCCCATACTCACAAGGGGACGCACGCCGGAATAAGCTCTCACATAACGACAGGTGGCAAGGGATGGAATCATTCTTTCCCCCTCACTGATAATATGATCAACTTCATCCACAGTGGGAAAAATATTATCGGGGGAATCTATTCTCACCGATGTTGTTCCAAGGATGGAGACCACCCCCCCTGGAACAAGAATATCGCCGTCCGTGGCTTTTCTTAACCGGTTTATGACTCGTTTTGCAATGCGTTTGCTTGTAACAAGGAGACTGCCCTTGGAAAACACCATGCTGATGGGAATCTTGGCCAATGATGCCACATGACCGGCCCAGGCCCCGCAGGCATTGATATAGGTGTCGGCCTTAATGTAAAAGGTTTCATTGCTGATCTTGTTCTGAACTTTGGCACAGCAGATTTTTTTATTTTCTATTTCAAAATTTTGAAGCATGCAATAGCTGAAATACTTCCCCCCCATTGAGACGGCATCGTTCATATTTTCTATTGAAAGCTTAAAAGGGTTGATGGATGCATCATTGACTTCATAGACCGCGATTGCCTCAGGGGACAGGGCAGGTTCCATTTGTCTTGCATCATTTACATCAATTTTTTTAAATGGGATACCGGCAGCACTGCACATCCCTGGAAAATCAGCAATATATTTTTCATCATCCCCGGGCACCGCAACAAAAAACCCGCCGGTTTCGTCAACACAATGGCCTGCTGTTTTTTTGATAATCTTCAGTTCATTGCTGCATTCAACAGCGGCTTCCGGGTCGGAACAAACATACCTGGCCCCGGAGTGAAGCAATCCGTGGTTCCCGCCCGAGGCGCCTGAATTTAAATCTTGTTTTTCGATGAGGATGACATTAATACCCCGCAGGGAAAGGTCTCTTGCTATTCCTGTCCCTGTGACACCGCCGCCGATAATGAGAACTTGAGTTTCTATCATTTTTTTCATAAGCCAAGGTCTTTTTTTTTACCAAGTACAAAAAATATGTTCGAAAAAAAAATATCATGACTTAGTAATTTCCGCAAGTGAAAAAAACGAATATAAAATGAAAACTTTCCACAAAAAATAACATTCAAATGAAAATTATTTATACTAAATGTTTAAATTACAGCACTTAAATGCTATGACTAAAAAAGACTATTTTCAAGTTAATAACCTTAATTTAATCTGGAGAGAATGCCATGATTAAGTATGTTGGAGCAATCGATCTCGGGACAACCAGTAACAGATTTATCCTATTCGACAAACAAGGGAATATTTTCGAATCCGCACAAAAAGAACATGAGCAGATTTTTCCGAAACCCGGATGGGTTGAACACAACCCCATGGAAATCTGGAAAAACACCTGCGCTGTCATCCAGGACGTCATGATCATGTCCGGTGTTTCAGCAGATCAAATTGATTCCATCGGGATTACAAATCAACGGGAAACAGCTGTTGTCTGGAATCGCAGGACAGGCAAACCCTATTATAACGCCATCGTATGGCAATGCACAAGAACCGATGCCATATGCAAATCCCTGAAGGAAAAATATGGTGAGGATTTTTTCAGGGAACGGACAGGCCTGCCAGTGGCGAGCTATTTTGCAGGGCCAAAGGTCAAATGGATTCTGGATAATGTTCCCGAAGCAAAAAATGATGTTAAGTCAGGAGATGTGTTATTCGGAACTATAGAAAGCTGGATTATCTGGTGGCTCACCGGCGGTTCCGCAACAGGCAGCCACATCACCGATGTTTCCAACGCCAGCAGAACCATGCTCATGAACCTTAACACCTTAAAATGGGACAGGGAACTTTTGGATGCCGTGGGAATTCCTGAATCCATCCTGCCCGAAATCAAACCCTCTGTTGATTCAAACACCTGGGGCACCACCCGGAAACATGGTCCTTTCCAGGGCCGCATCCCGGTTACCGGCGCCCTGGGAGATCAGCAGTCTGCCCTGTTCGGCCAGACCTGCTTTGCGGAAGGAGAGGCAAAAAACACCTATGGAACCGGTTGTTTCCTGCTGATGAACACGGGCAACAAAGCGGTTAAATCGACCCATGGCCTTCTGACAACTGTGGGATACCAGATCAATGATGAAAAACCGGTTTACTGCCTGGAAGGCTCCATTGCAATTGCAGGAGCCCTGGTCCAATGGATGCGCGATAATCTGGGGATTATCAAGACAGCCCAGGAGATTGAACCCTTAGCCGAAACCGTGGATGATAACGGGGATGTATATTTTGTCCCAGCTTTTTCCGGACTGTATGCACCCTATTGGCGTTCCGACGCCAGGGGAATTATTGCCGGTTTGACCCGATTTGCCAACAAGGGACATATGGCAAGGGCTGTCCTCGAATCATGTGCCTATCAGACCCGGGATATTATAACGGCCATGAACAAAGATTCCAATGTAAGGCTGAAACACCTGAAGGTTGACGGTGGAATGGTGCTCAATGAGATGCTCATGCAGTTTCAGGCAGACATCCTTGATGTGCCGATCATACGGCCCACCGTCATTGAAACAACCGCCCTGGGAGCCGCCTATGCTGCAGGCCTTGCAACCGGGTTCTGGAACGGCAGAAGAGATTTGAAAAAAAATTGGTCCGAGGGCAAAAGATGGCGGCCGAACATGAAATCCAAGATGCGGGATGACTTGTGCGCAAGCTGGGCCAAAGCCATTGAAAAATCACTTGACTGGAAATAAAACCTCCTTTGCGGTCATAAAAACCAATTGAACTCCCATAAACCCAGAAAAGGGACAGGCAGATATACACCTATGATAAAGACAAGAAAGGCCATCAACAACAGACATGAGGAAATCATCTCCTTGATCAAAAATAAAGGGTTTGTCACGGTGGAAGAAATGGCGAACCTGTTCAATGTGACCCCCCAAACCATCAGAAGGGATATAAATTTTCTCGACAGCGAAGGGTATGTCTCAAGATACCATGGCGGTGCAGGGCAATCTGTCAGCACAGAAAATGTAGCCTATAGGCATCGGAAAGAACTTCTTCTCAATGAAAAAAAGAAAATTGCCAAAGCCGTGGCATCGATGATAGAGGACAACACCTCTCTTTTTATGAATATCGGCACCACCACTGAACATGTTGCAAATGAGCTGGTTCATCATAAAAAAAAACTGCGTATTATCACCAACAACCTGAATGTTGCCGCCATAATGAGCAAACAAAAAGATTTTGAGGTAATGGTTACAGGAGGCATAGTTCGAAGCCGGGACTGCGGAATCACCGGCGAGGCCGCGGTAAATTTTATCCGTCAGTTTAAGGTTGATATCGGCATAATAGGAATCAGCGGCATTGACCTTGATGGAACCCTGCTTGATTTTGATTTCAGGGAAGTTCATGTTGCAAGAACCATCATTGAAAATTCGAGAAAAGTTTATCTGGTTGCGGATCATTCAAAGTTTGGCAGAAATGCCATGGTCAAACTGGGCAGTATCACAGAAATTGATACACTGATTACAGACATGAAACCACCAAAACAACTTGCTAACATAATTGAACACAACGATATTAATTTAAAAATTGTTTAATTACCCTGTAAACCCCTGGGCCAAAGAAAAAGGGTATTTGACGGTGAATGTTTCCCGTCAAATACCCTTTTTCTTACTTTAGCAACAAGCTATAAACTGCTTATTTAACCTTTCCCTCTTTCCAGGCCTGGAGAAGTTTGTCGTAATCCAGTGTTTCTCCCTGGGGTTTTTCATTGGCAAGTTTTGCCTTGGGAGAACCGGGTTGGTTCAACCAATAGGATTCATCTTTTTCCGGGTTCAATTTGGGTCCTTTGTCTCCCTGAACACCGGCACGCTCGAGACGTGCAAGAATTTTATCCTGCTCTTTTGCAAGGTTGTCCATGGCGGTTGAAACAGTTACTTCTCCCGCTACTGCCTCACCAATATTCTGCCACCATAACTGGGCAAGTTTCGGATAATCAGGCACGTTGGTTCCAGTGGGAGTCCAGGCAACTTTGGCAGGACTTCTATAAAATTCCACAAGGCCGCCCAGCTGAGGCGCACGATCCGTGAATGACTGATCATTTATATCACTGGCACGGATGGGAGTGAGTCCCACATGGGCTTTCTTAAGAGAGGTGGTTTTGGCAACACAAAACTGTGCGTATAACCAGGCTGCTTTTCTTCTGTCAACCGGTGTGCTTTTCATGAGTGTCCAGGAACCGCAATCCTGATATCCAAGTTTCTGGCCTTCTTCCCAATAGGGTCCATGGGGAGAGGGAGCCATACGCCATTTTGGAGTACCGTCATCATTAACAACAGGAGTACCCTTCTTTACCATGTCCGCTGTAAAGGCTGTATACCAGAAAATCTGCTGGGCAACATTACCCTTGGCAAGACTGGGGAGGGATTGATAAAAATCCATTCCCAGGGCACCCGGGGGGGCATATTTCCTTAACCACTCCATGTATTTTCTCAAGGCATATTTGGCTGCAGGACCATTGGCAGCTCCACCCCTTGAAACCGAAGAACCTACGGCACGATCGTTTTCGTCAACACGGATACCCCACTCATCAACAGGCTTTCCATTAGGCAATCCCTTGTCTCCTGCACCCGCCATGGAGAGCCATGCATCTGTGAAACGCCACCCAAGATCCGGCGCTTTCTTACCATAATCCATATGGCCGTAAATGGCTTTTCCATCAATTTCGCCCACGTCCTCGCTGAAAAATTCTGCGATATCTTCATAGGCTGACCAGTTGACAGGAACACCTAAGTCATATCCATAACGCGCTTTAAACTTCTTTTTAAAATCAGCGCGGCTGAACCAGTCATAACGGAACCAGTACAGGTTGGCAAACTGCTGATCCGGAAGCTGGTAAAGTTTCCCATCGGCACCGGTTGTAAAGGATTTTCCAATGAAATCATCAACATCCAGGGTTGGCAGGGTTACATCTTTTCCTTCCCCTGCCATCCAGTCGGTCAAATTCACAACATGTCCATACCGGGAATGGGTACCGATAAGGTCAGAGTCGTTTACATAGGCATCAAAAACATTTTTTCCAGACTGCATTTGAATCTGCAGTTTTTCAATTACATCGCCTTCTTGAATCAGGTCATGGGTGACCTCAATTCCGGTAATTTCCTTAAAGGCTTTTGTGAGTACGCGGGACTCATACTCATGGGTGGGAATTGTCTCGGAAACAACCTTGATTTTCATGCCTTTAAAGGGAGCGGCTGCTTTAATAAACCATTCCATTTCCTTGAGCTGGTCACTTTTAGACAATGTAGAAGGTTGAAACTCATCATCAATCCATTTTTTCGCAGCTGAGGTGTCTGCACCCACAGGAACTGTCGTGAGCAAAAACAAAACAGTCATAATCAATCCCAGAACTGCCATTCCGGAACCATTCTTCAACAAGCTTTTTTTCATGTTGTTCCCTCCATTTGCCTTCAGTATTTTTATCCCCAAAGGGAGTTATTACAGATGTGAAGGCATACACCTGTAATATGTTTCAAAAACTATATCTAGCCCCACCGCATCACCACCACCATCCAGACAAGGGAAATGGCAAATCCGAACCAGATTGTCAGATCTGTCAAACCAAGCCAGGCAAGGTGGATGTAGGCACTGCCCAAAAGACCGATGAAAAGACGATCTCCCCTTGAGGTGGTAAGCGGCAGAAAACCTCTTCGTTCAATGGTCGGTGAAATAACCTCCCAGACAGTCATACTGATCAAAATTATGGCTATTGCGATGAAAAAGGTTGCAGTGGGAACTGTCCACGCCATCCATTCTAAATTCATGGTCACTCCTTTAATTATACACGTCCCATGGCAAAACCCTTGGCCAGGTTATTTCGCACAAACCAGATCACAAG
>PIVS01000310.1 GCA_003353855.1 Desulfobacteraceae bacterium | reverse complement strand
TGACCCAGGTGTCTGACAGGCTTGGTGCGCTGACAAAAGAAGCGCTTGCTGAGAAATACAACACCATTGAAAATAAGTTGTTTGAGTTTGCAAATTTTATGGAAGCTCAACTGGCTTTTCTATCAACAATAGCCGATACAGAGAGCTCCACAGAAGGGATTATTCCCACGGAGGCTATTATCAGAAACTCCCTCCACATTGAAAAAGGGATTGTATTGCCCGTATTTACAGATGCAAAAAACAGCATCCACTTGTATAAAATCTCTGATTATGACAAAGATCTTGTGACCGGCAACAATGAGGTGCTGGAACCGGACCCTGACAAGTGCAAAAAAATATCTCTGGATGATATTGATATCGCCATTATTCCGGGATTGGCATTTGATGATAAGGGGGGGAGGGTTGGATTTGGAAATAATTTTTATTCGAAATTGATAACAAAGCTTCCGGAAACCTGTAGAAAAGTATCCCTGGCCTATGAGGAGCAGATTGTTGATCAGATTCAGATGGAATCACGTAAATTTACAGTGGATATCATCATTACTGATAAGCGGGTTATTTATAAGATTTAGTATAAAATTTAGGGCAGCTTGGTAAAAATCTAAGTGTTTTGAATTTTATCGCGGTTTTATTCACCATGGAGAAAATAAAGAGAAATAATCATTCTTCATTTTCGCCATGGTGCTCTTATTATCTCTCCGGGTTCAATGCCTTGCCAAAGGCCTGTAAATCTTCTGTTTTTCCCATGAGAATAAGAGTGTCCCTCGCTTCGAGGAGGGTTTCAAAATGCGGTGCAAACATCATTTCCCCGGATGCTTTCTTGATGGCAATGATTATAAGATTAAATTCCTGGCGAATGCCGGAGTCCTTTAACGCCAGTTGGGTATACCTGGACGTTTTGGGGATAAAAAGTTCTTCAATCTGGATGGCATCACTCTTTCTTGATAAGGCCACATCAAGGAATGTTCTGACATTGGGGCGAAGCAGTTTCAAGCCCATGGAGATGGCACCGGTGTCATAGGGGGATTCTACTCTGTTGGCTCCTGCAACAAGGAGCTTTTTTCGGACCCCGGGGTTGCTGGCCCGGGCCATTATATAGATATCAGGATTCAGCTGCCTGGCAGTCAATACCAGAAATACATTTGCCGTGTCCGTTGCCAGGGCTGCGACTAGAAATCCAGCCTTTTCAATGCCTGCTTTCAGCAGCAGCTCTTCATCCGATGCATCTCCGACTAAATAATGCAGCTTGTCCTTTTGCAGTGCCTCTGTCAGGGTCTCATTTTGCTCGATGACGACAATGTCAGGGGTGTCTTCTTTGATGAAATTGCACAATACCCGGCCGATACGTCCATACCCGCAGATAATATAGTGATTTTCTAATTTTCTAATTTTTTTATCCAAACGTTGTCTCCCTAACAAGCTCTTGATTTCACCTTCTACAATTGATTGTACGATCACGCCAGCCAGGTAAAGAAAATATCCTACGCCAACGAAAATCAGGATTATGGTGAAAATCCTGCCGCCGGTGCTGGGTTCATGGACCTCAAGGAAACCGACTGTGCTCAGAGTGATTGCTGTCATGTAGGCTGCATCAAGAAAACTCCACTGTTCAATGAGCATATATCCGGATATACCTATCCCGAATATGAGAACTGCAATAATGATGGCGATTTCCATTTTTAAAATCTTATTCATAAAAGCTATAAATACGTGTGTTCACGGTAAAAAGCAAGGCAAGAATCCAAGGGTTTGAAAGGACATAGATTCTTGACGGACGTATTGGTTGCTGATATGAAGGGGTGCATGAATGATGAACCAAATAAATTTGCTCGATGGCGCCGGGATATGGTCGAAAATCAGATCCTGGCCAGGGGGGTTACTGATACCGGTGTGATTGCCGCCATGACCCATGTTCCCCGACATCTTTTTGTCAGTGAGGCAATGGCTGAAAGTGCCTATGGAGACTTCCCTCTTCCCATCGGGGAAGGCCAGACCATATCCCAGCCCTTTATCATTGCTGAAATGACCCAGCAACTTGAACTTTCCGGGTCTGAACGGGTACTGGAAATCGGAACCGGTTCCGGATACCAGGCAGCCATTTTGTCCAGGATTGTGTATAAGGTTTATACCATTGAGCGGAATAACACCTTGTTTTTGCAAACCCGAAAACTTTTTGACAAGCTGAAGTACCACAATATTGTGACCCGGTATTCCGACGGGACCCAGGGATGGAAACAAGAAAGCCCGTTTGACGCCATAATTGTGACGGCAGGAGGGAATCAGATCCCAGCGCCATTGGTTGATCAGCTTGCCATTGGGGGACGCCTTGTCATGCCCGTGGGGGGGCATCATTCCCAGGAATTGCTGAAAGTTGAAAAAACCGCAAACGGGATCAAAACCACTAATCTTGGCGGATGCCGGTTTGTAAAGCTTATCGGGCAGCACGGATGGAGTGAATAGGACAAAACTGCTAAATGAATAATGATACTATCCCCCAGCCTCTTGTTAAAGACCAATCCCTTGCCAAAGAATTGTTTATGGGAGTTTGTCTTGGCACTGCCAACATAATTCCCGGGGTTTCCGGCGGAACCTTTTTGCTTGTTTTTAAAATTTATGAGCGGGTTTTTGCCATTTTGAATCGCATTAATAAACCCTTGCTTTTAAGGCTTGGTGCAATCTTTTTTTATCTTGTGAAAAATATGGGCAGAAATGGGTGTACCCGGGAGGTTGTTTCATTTTTAAAGGAAACTGATATACTGTTCTTGTTAAAATTGATCCTTGGTGCCGTCATTGCAATTATAGCCCTTTCCAGTCTGATGAAATACCTGCTCATCCACCAGTTTGTCATGACCTATTCTCTTTTTTTCGGTTTGATTCTGGTGTCAATTATCATCCCGGTCAAAATGCTTAAATCCTTGAATGGGCCTGTGGCTTTTTGTGTCCTTTTGGGCGTTATTTCCACGGTATTCGTTTCCTGGTCGGTGAATCCCTATGATAAAGTAAAGATTAAATCGGTCAATCTTGAAAGCCGGTATCAACTTCTTTATCCCGATGGAATTCAAACTCCTTCTTCCCTGGGGGAGGGCCGAGACAGAACCCGGGAACCAGGGCCATTTGCATTTACGGGGAAATACACACTTGAAGAATATGCATATGCCATAATCTGCGGTGCTGTCTCCATTTCCGCCATGGTACTCCCCGGTATCAGCGGCTCCCTGGTAATGATTCTCATGGGCTCCTATTTTGACGTGATCTCTGCCATATCTGCCCTGAGATTCTGGCATCTGGATACCCTGGCTTTCCTTTGCTGTTTTGGCGGCGGGATTGTGGTGGGCGGCCTTTTGTTTGCCAGATTAATTAATTTTGTATTGAAACGGTATTATAATTTAACCATGGGGTTTCTCATCGGTTTGATGGCGGGCTCCCTGCACGCCCTATGGCCTTTTAAGAAGGTGATAACCATGGGACGGCAGTATGTTAAGCAGGACAGCACGATAGTTGTCATTGAAAATGCCCGGGTTTATACCAATATTAACATCCTTCCCCAAAATACCCATGAACTTGTGTTTGCTCTTATGTTTGTGCTGGTTGGCTGTGGGGTGATGTATGCATTTATCCGGGCAGAATCTTCCCAGGCTTCCTGATTTTAAAGGGTTTTGGGGGGAAAAGCAACAACTTCATCAATGGTGGCAGCGTTGCAAAAGAGCATGACAAGCCGGTCGACTCCCAGGGCAATGCCGGCTGCATCGGGCATGGTTTTAAGGTCGGCAAGGAATTTTTCAGGCATGGGGAGGGGGGGCTGGCCGCGGTTTGACCTGACCTGGTTTTCCACCATAAACCGTTGTCTTTGCAGAACCGGGTCATTAAGCTCTGTGAACCCGTTTGCAAGTTCTATCCCCGCCCCATAGAGTTCAAATCGCTGGGCAAGTTTTTTGTTTTCCTTGAGCCTGGCCAAAGAGGCAAGGGGCGCAGGGTAATCATATAGGATACAGGGCTGTTCGGTCCCCAGACAGGGTTCTACCTCAAAGCTCATGATTTCATCGAAACTGCCGTCTTCAAGGGCCTTAAAAGCTGATTTTGATCCATGGGTGTTAAATGCCTCCTCAACGGTCAGCCTGTCAAAGGGGAGCCCAATGTCCATGGTATGATTTTGGTAGTCTATCTGGGTTCCCATGCCCAATCCCTGGGCAATGTGCTGAAAAAGAGACTGGCAGTGGTCCATTAAATTAAGATAGGTGGCGCCTGTTTCATACCACTCAAGCAGGGTAAGTTCAGGCAGGTGGCGGGGGCCCTGTTCATTTTTCCTGAAACATTTACAGATCTGAAAAATTTTTTGAATGTTTCGGGATAAAAGGCGCTTCATGCAAAGTTCCGGGGATGCCTGCAGATAATGAGATTCTGACATTAAAGGATCAATATGGGCTTCGGGAATAATGGAGGGACAACGGATGGGGGTTTCCACTTCGAGAAAGCCCTGTCCCATGAAAAAATCCCTTATGAGATGGATCACAAGGGATCTTGTTCTTAAATTGCGAATATGTTTGGGTTCCATGGACGTCTTTTACAAAAAACTTTTATTTAATCTCATAGAGATCTTTTGGTCTGTCTTGGAGATAAATTCTCTCATACTTGGTTTTGTCTGCTTTTTCAAAAAAGTCATATCCTTTTTCCTGGCAGGCTTTGCAGGCATTTATGGGGATGTGGACCCCGAGGACATGATGTCCCGGGGTGGCCTTTGAATCAATTTCAAAACTGCCGCCGCAGTCCCGGCATATCCATATTTTTTCTTTTTGCCGTTCAAAAATATTGTCTGTATCATAGAAAACCTCTCTGTGGCGGACAATCAGTTCCCCGGGTTTTCCGGATTTTTCCCGCAACTCATCCCGTTGCTGCCAATAGGCATTGATCTGGTCGGTGGTTTTCTTGATTTTGTCGGTAATACTCACCGATTGTTTGAGCTTTTCCGGGTTGTAATCAGGTTCCACAACACCGGAATAATCCAATCCGGCCATGGCAAGAATAATTCCCAGGTTAACGTAGGGAAGGGCCCCTTCAATGGCATACCCTCCTTCAAGGACAGCAATATCAGGTTTGAGCAGAGAGGTCAGTTTTGCATACCCCTGGGCGGAGAAATTCATATTGGTTAAAGGATCGGTGTAATGGTTGTCCTGGCCGGCTGAATTGACCACGATATCCGGTTTGAACTCTGCCAGTATCGGCAGCACGCAATTGCGGATGACATAGAGATAACCCTCCGTTGAAGTGCCCGGCGGCAAAGGGATATTCAAATTGGACCCCTTGGCGTTGGGTCCGCCAAGTTCACTGGGAAACCCGGTGCCAGGATACATGGTTCTGCCGTCCTGGTGAAGGGAAATGAACAATACATCGGGATCATGCCAGAAAATATCATTGGTACCGTCTCCGTGGTGGCAGTCTGTATCAATGATGGCAATCTTTTTTACGCCAAATTGCGATCTGATGTATTCGACCATGATCGCTTCCATATTGATATGGCAAAATCCCCTGCCGCCGTGGGAGACCCGCATGGAATGATGGCCCGGAGGTCTGACAAGGGCAAATCCGTTTTTGACCTCCTTGTTCATGACTGCATTGGCAATGGCAATGGCCCCGCCGGCACTGATGAGATGGGATTCTGTGGTCACCGATTTTTCATCGAGCACACAAAAATGGGTTCTCCGGATATCATGGGCGGTTACAATGTCTGGTTTGTATTCAATAATACCCTGGATATCAAAAATACCCTCTTCAAGTACCTGGTCCTGGGTATAAAGCAGCCGTTCTTCTCTTTCCGGATGGGTTGGGTCAATGGCCCAGTCAAATGCAGGGAAGAATACAAGTCCTGTTTTGTTCAATGCTTTTAACATGTTTTCCTCTAAATTTAATGCAAAACCGTTTCAAA